>JAGOXN010000385.1 GCA_018059685.1 Steroidobacteraceae bacterium
GACCCTGAAGGCGCTGGTGAACCTGCTGGAGCCGATCAGGGCACTGTTGCCGGACTGGCTTCCGGCCGGCACGCTGCTGTCTGCACTCGTGGTGCTGGCGGTCAGCTTCGCGGTCGGGGCCGCAGTGAGGACTCGCGCGGGGCGCTCGATCCGCGACCGTGCGGAATTGACGCTGACGGGGAAGTTGCCGGGCTATGCGGTCCTGCGCAGCCTGACGCGACGCATGGCGGGCCAGGGCGCGGAGCAGGCGTGGCAACCGGCGCTCGCCGAGATCGAGGAGGCGCTGGTTCCGGCCTTCATCGTCGAAGAACTCGACGACGGCCGACGCACGGTTTTCGTGCCGTCAATCCCGACGCCGTTCGCCGGTGCGGTCTACATCCTCGGCCAGGAACGCGTGCACATCGTCGACGTGCCATTGACCCAGGCGATCAAGTCGGTCACGCGCTGGGGGGCGGGGTCGAAGGAACTCGTCGCCGCGATCAGGAAGCCAGGCCCGGCGTAACCGCCGGGCCGCAATCCTCACGAAATCACGCAGGGCCCGGAAGAAGCGCAGGTCCCGCGCGGGGCCTGCCGGGGACGCCGTCGATCGACCGCGCGCTCAATCCTCGAGGAAGCTCCGGAGCTGCTCGCTGCGGCTCGGGTGGCGTAGCTTCCGGAGCGCCTTCGCCTCGATCTGGCGGATGCGTTCGCGCGTGACGTCGAACTGCTTGCCGACCTCCTCGAGCGTGTGGTCGGTCGTCATGTCGATGCCGAAGCGCATGCGCAGCACCTTGGCCTCGCGCGGCGTGAGTCCCGCGAGTACCGAGTGCGTGGTCTCGCGCAGCGATTCGGTCGTCGCCGACTCGATCGGCGATTCGACCGAGGTGTCCTCGATGAAGTCGCCCAGATGCGAGTCCTCGTCGTCGCCGATGGGCGTCTCCATGGAGATCGGCTCCTTGGCGATCTTGAGCACCTTGCGCACCTTGTCCTCGGGCATCTCCATGCGTACCGCGAGCTCGTCAGGCGTCGGCTCGCGCCCCATCTCCTGCAGCATCGTCCGCGAGATGCGGTTCAGCTTGTTGATGGTCTCGATCATGTGCACCGGGATGCGGATGGTGCGCGCCTGGTCGGCGATCGAGCGCGTGATGGCCTGGCGGATCCACCACGTCGCGTAGGTCGAGAACTTGTAGCCGCGCCGGTACTCGAACTTGTCCACGGCCTTCATCAGGCCGATGTTGCCCTCCTGGATGAGGTCCAGGAACTGCAGGCCGCGGTTCGTGTACTTCTTGGCGATGGAAATCACGAGACGCAGGTTCGCCTCGACCATTTCCTTCTTGGCACGGCGCGCCTGCGCCTCGCCGACGGCGATCTCGCGGTTGATCTCCTTGATCTCGGCGATGGTGAGGTGCGAGCGCTTCTCGATCTCCGCGAGCTTGAGCTGCTGCTTCTCGATTTCCACCCTCAGCCTGCCGAGCGCGGCAGAGTGCTTGCGCTTGGCGCGCACGTGCTTGTCGAGCCAGCGGAGGTTGGTTTCGTTGCGCGGGAAGGTGTCGATGAAGTCCGAGCGCGGCATGCCCGCGTCCCGCACGCAGAGCTGCATCACGGCCTTCTCGATGCCGCGGATCTCGTTCAGGTGTTCGCGCAGCTGCGTGATCAGCTGGTCGAACATGCGCGGCGAGAGCTTGAGCTCCATGAACTCGCCGGCGAGCTTGCGCCGCAGCTTCACCGTCTTCGGGTCCTTGCCGCCCTTGTCGTCGAGCGCCTTGACGACCTGCGCGTAGACCTTCGCGAGCGAGGCGAAGCGCCGCGCGGCCTCCTCCGGATCGGGACCGGTCTCGACGGCTTCCTCGTCCTCGTCGCCTTCTTCGTCGCCCTCCTCGGATTCGTCGTCCGTGGCGGCCTTGGCGGCGGCGGCGAGCTTCGGGTTGATCGGCTCGGCGATCACGTCGGGAGCGTTCGGGTCGACGAAGCCCACGATGATGTCGATGAGGCGCCCCTGGCCGGCCTTGACGGGTTCGTAGGTGCTGAGCAGCAGCTCGTAGGTGGGCGGATAGGACGACAGCGCCCTGCGGACGGCATCGAGGCCTTCCTCGATTCGCTTCGCGATCGAGATCTCGCCCTCGCGCGTGAGGAGTTCGACCGTACCCATCTCGCGCATGTACATGCGCACCGGGTCGGTCGTGCGGCCGAACTCGGCGTCGACCGTCGTTGCGAGTGCGGCCGCCGCTTCCTCGGCGGCTTCCTCGTCCGCGACCACGGGCTCGCGCAGCAGCAGCGCCTCGGCATCCGGTGCCTTCTCGTACACCGGGATGCCCATGTCGTTGATCATCTGCACGATGTCTTCGATCTGCTCGGGGTCGACGATCTCGGACGGCAGGTGGTCGTTGACCTCGGCATAGGTCAGGAAGCTCTGCTCCTTGCCGCGGGCGATCAGCAGCTTCAACTGCGACTGGCGATCCTCCGGCGTGGTCGGAGGCAGCGTGATTTCGAGCTTCTCGGAGCCGGCCCTGGCGCCCTTGGCGGACTTCTTGCCCGTCATCGCGGGTGCGCCGGCCGCGCGCAGCTTCGTCTCGTCGACCGCGACCTTCGCGGCCAGCCCCGTGGCAGCGGGCATCTTTGCGACCGGCCCCTTTGCCGTCGGCGCCTTCGCAGGTGATACCTGTGCCGGCGCATGACGTTTGTCGGGCGCGTGCCTGGCGATGGCCTTCGGCGCTGGTGCGGCCTTCGGGGCCGGCTTCGGCGCCTTGCCCTTTGCGGCAGGAGACTTGACAGCGTGCGCCCTGGCGGGAGCAGGGTGCGGTGGCTTCTGGGTCCGGGCCTTCGCCGAGGCCACCACGCGCCTGGCCGCAGGCTTCGCCACGGCCCGGCCGCGGGCGGCGGCCTTCGGGGCAGGGGACTTCCTGGCCTGCTTGCGTACCGTCTTGCTCAAGTTGGGCGCCTCAAGGAGGGGTACTAAAAAGAGCGGAAATATACCACAGGAACGCTGGGCCCTTCTGGGCTATTTCGACGGCAGCGGGGGGCGGGTGGATTGCCCCCGGGCGCGGATCAGCGCCTGGAGCTCCAGCTTCTCGCCCGGGGTCAGCTCGTCCTGTCG
>JAGOXN010000384.1 GCA_018059685.1 Steroidobacteraceae bacterium
GCGATGCAGCGGGAAAGCGCTCGCGATCCGCCAGCGGGTCGATGACCACGGTCACGAGGCCGAGCATGTCCGCCAGGGTGCACAGGCATTCGGCGACCCGGCCGTGGCCCATGATCCAGAGCGCCGGCTGCGGCAGCACGGGCTCCACGTAGACCCGCATGTGGCCGCCGCAGGGCATGCCGGCGCCGAGCACTTCGTCGTCCATGTCGACCTCGAGCATGGCGGGCTGTCCGGTCTCGATGCAGTGCAGGGCCGCATGGCAGGTCGCGGACTCCGCGCAGCCGCCGCCCACCCAGCCCGCGACCACCCGTCCTCGCTCGTCGATGACGGCCTTGGAGGCGGTCTTCGCCGACACCGAGCCCCGGGTCTCGACGACGGTTGCCACGGCGAACGGCCGGCCACTCGCGCGCAACTGCTGGATTAGATTGAAGATATCCTGCGGCATAGGCTCGACTCTGTGTTCCCTGATCCGTCGAATCCAGACGGTTTGTCACAAGCTTCCTCTGCTGCGTGCCGGGTGACAAGTCGACGCGCGCGGTCCGTCCGTCGGCGTCAGCGGCCGGCCGCCCGTCGCGCGGCCATGGCCGCGTCGAGTTTCGCGACGAAATCGTCACGAGCATCGATGCGGGCGATCTCGGCGCCTTGGCGATCGACGTCCTTCCGGACCTGCGCCGTCAACGCACGATAGCGGGGATCGTCCTCGACCGCCGCCCAGTACGGGTCGTTCTGACGCAGGTGGTACTCGCGCCAACCCGCGGCGATCGCGCGCTCGAGCCAGGCCAGAGCCTCGTCGGTCCTGCCTCGCAACAGCGCCGTCTCCGCGCAGTGATGGAGGGTGTCGCTGTCGGCGTTGTGACCATCGCTGGCGTCGGCTTCGCACTGCTGCCAGAGGCTCGACAGGAGCGTTTCCGCCCGGGTCGTGGCACCGCCCTGCAGGTACGACCAGGCGAGTGCATGTGCGCCGTCGAACTGCGGGTTCGGCCCGGTTTGCGACAGCAGCGGCGCGTCTGACCGGACCAGGGGCTCAAGGGTCTCGATGGCAGCGGCGTATTCACCGGCGCGCGCCAGCAAGGCGCCATACCAGATCCGGATGAACTCCAGCTCCTCCGAAATATCGATCGCGTGCACAGCCAGTACTTCGCGAAATTGCAGCAGCGCCTCGGCGTGTCGACCCTGCCAGCCTGGCACGACCGCCGGGACGTACACGTGCGGGCCGAACGCCGGGAAGTCGCGCTGCGACCGCTCGAGCCAGTCGGTCGCCGCGGCCCAGTTGCCGATCAACCCGTAGCTCAGTGCCGTCGAATAGTGGCTGAGGCCGCCGCGCAGCGACTGATCCTTCGCCACAGCGTTCAATTCGACGAGTCGCCCCAGGCGGCGGTAGAGATCCACCAGACTGCTGAACACCCTCGGCGCGGGATTCGGCGGCTCCAGCGCACGCTTCAATGCCGCGATGGCCTCGTCCATTTCGCCACGCTGAGCGAGCGCCTCCGCGAGGTTGGACGTGATCGAAGGATGGAGGGGATCGATGCGCGCCGCGCGCTGCAGGATCCCGAGCGCTTCGTCGCTCCGGCCCTGTGCCATGAGCGAATTGTGCATCCACAGCATCGCGTCGCTCATGTTGGGATCCTGCGCCAGTACGGCCCGCAGGGTCGCCTCGGCCGCGGCGGGTTGCGGAGGTCGGACCTGCAATTTCCAGAGGCCTTCGGCCACATGAGCTCGCAGCAGCGTGGGCTGGAGCTCGAGCGCACGGTCGATCGCCTTCCGGCCACCCTCCAGTGCCCGTCTGGCCGGTTCGTCCATCAAGCGCGCAATGGCCCATTCGGCATGGGCCTCCGCGAAGTTCGGGTCGATCTCGATCGCCTTCCCGAGTTCCGCCAGAGCACCCTCGACATCACGCCTGTGCAGCATTGCGCGGCCAGCGAGGTAATGGTCATAGGCGTCCAGGTCCGGGTGACGTGCGACTTCCCTGCGCAATGCGACCTGCGACGCAACCTTTGCGGCCACCGCCGCGGCGATCTCCGTCTGGATGTCGAAGACATTGGCCAGTTCGCGGTCGAAACTCTCGGTCCACACCTGCCGGCCGTGCTCGTCGAGCAGCTGCGCGGAGATGCGCACCTGATTGCCGATCTTGCGCACACTGCCCTGCAGCACGTGACGGACGCCGAGGGTGGCGCTGATGCGATCGACGCCGACGTCGCTGTCCTTGAATGCGAAGGACGAGGTGCGTCCGATCACATTCAGCCGCGGGAATTCCGCGAGTGCGTTCAGGATCTCCTCGGAGATGCCGTCGCAGAAGTACTCGTTGCCGGGATCATTGCTGATATTGGCGAACGGGAGCACGGCGATCGAGTTCTCGAGTCGCCCCGTGCCTTCGCGAGCAGACATGCCGGTGGTCGCCGCCTCGGGGTGCGCCGGCACCCGGCGAACCTCCTGCACCGCCCGATAAGCCAGCGTCAGGGCGATCACGGCGAATGCCGCGAGGAGCAGGAAGTCGCGGCGACCGAGTGGTTGCGGTGCGATCGCATCGCTGCTGGCCGCCACGGTGCGGTGCACTCCGCCCGAACCGACTTCGAAGAGCCAGCCAAACACGAGTGCCACGGGAAATCCGGCCACGGCTGCCCAGACGAGTGCCTGGATCGCTGCACTCGGGATCCCGAATCCCGGGAACAGGACGTCGGCGACCTGCAGTGACAACCACGCTCCCACGATGTACAGGGCCGCGGTGCGGAACACCTTGCGCCTGCGCGCCTCGCGGAAGAATCGGGCGACGGTGAGCTCTCCGCGTTTCAGTGGTCCGCTCCCGGACACTGTCCAGCGACGAGGTGATGATGCCGCGCGCCGGGTCGTTCGCGCCAGCGCCGCGCACGGCAGCCGGTCCCGGTTGGGTGTATGCTCATCCTGTCACGGGCACTGAACGGAGGGCTCTCTCATGCCGTTCAACAGACTGCATCGCCTGCTCGATGCGAACCACGTGGACTACCAGACGATCCATCACCCGACGTCCTACTCAGCGCAGCAGACGGCCGCCGTGGCGCACGTGCCGGGGCGTGAACTCGCTAAAGCGGTCATCGTG
>JAGOXN010000386.1 GCA_018059685.1 Steroidobacteraceae bacterium
GCTCGACGGCGGAGTCCGCAGCGGCATCGACGTGCTGAGGGCTGTGGCGCTGGGTGCCCGGGGCGTGTTGATCGGGCGCCCCTGGGTGTGGGCCACCGCGGGCGCGGGCGAGCAGGGTCTCGTCGACTTGCTCGCGACTTTCCACAGTGAACTGCGCACGGCGATGGCACTCGCGGGTGTTGCCCGTATCGCCGACGCCGGGCCCGACCTGCTCGACCTGCGGCGCATCCTCGCACCTCATGGTCCCGCCAATGGGTGCGGTTGTCGTCGTTCACCGGATGCTGGAGTCCTGAGGCAGGAGGAAGAACCATGAATGCCACCACCCCGTTTTCTGCCGTCGCGGCGGCGCAGCCGCCGGTCCCCACGGAGTTCACCGACTGCTTCGAGGGTCAGCGCGGTGCATTCCTCGCGCATCCTTACCCGAGCTACGCCGAGCGGATCGCGGACCTGCGCGCCATGCACCGGCTGCTGGTCGAGAATCGCGATGCGCTGGTCGAAGCCGTGCATCGTGACTACGGCAACCGCTCGACCTTCGAGACACTGTTTGCGGAGTGCTTCCTCAATCAGGAGGGCATCCTCGACGCGATCAAGCACCTGCGCGGGTGGATGAAACCGCAGAAGCGGCGGCTCGACTTCACGCAGTATCCGCTCGCGAGCGCGAGGGTCATTCCGCAACCCGTCGGCGTCGTGGGCGTGGTGGTGCCGTGGAACTTCCCGATCTCCATGGCCTTCTCGCCGCTCACCGGCATCATCGCCGCCGGCAACCGGGCGATGGTCAAGATGTCGGAGAACTCCAATCACCTGGCGCGGCTGCTGATGGAGATTTCGCCGAAATACCTGCCTGAGGACAAGCTCAGGTTCTTCGAGGACGGGGGCGGACGCGGGCCGGCGTTCACGACCATTCCCTTCGATCACATCTTCTTCACGGGTTCGCCGCAGACGGGCAAGGCGGTGATGGCGAATGCGGCCAGGAACCTCACGCCCGTCACGCTCGAGCTCGGCGGAAAGTCACCGACGGTCGTGGCGCACGACTACCCGATCCGCACCGCGGTCGAGCGGATCATGTGGGTCAAGATGCTGAATGCCGGGCAGATCTGCACCAACGTGGACTACCTGTTCCTGCCGGAGGACAAGGTCGACGACTTCGTCCGCATCGCGCGCGAGATCGTCCAGCAGCGCTACCCGGACATCAACGGCAACGACTACACGTCGATCATCGACGAGCGCTCGTATCGTCGACTCGAGACCACGCTGGAGGACGCCCGCCGTAAAGGCGCCCGGCTCGTGAATCTCGTCGAAGGACAGACGCCCGACCGTGCGCTGCGCAAGTTCCCGCCGCACATCGTGCTCGACCCGACGGATGACATGGAGATCCTGCAGCGCGAGATCTTCGGACCATTGCTGCCGATCAAGACCTACCGGAGCAAGGAAGAGGTCCGTGATTACGTCAGGGCGCGGCCGCATCCGCTGGCCTTCTACGTCTACTCGAAAGACGAGCAGCTGCAGCACTGGTACATCACCCACATCATGTCGGGCGGCGTCAGCATCAACGACGGCCTGATCCACGCCGGACTGCATGCGTTGCCCTTCGGCGGCATCGGCAACAGCGGCATGGGCCACTACCACGGCCACGAGGGCTTCACGGCCTTTTCGAAGATGCGGCCGGTCTTCAAGCAGGGGCCGATCCGGGCGATGAACAAGCTCCTGCCGCCCTATGACAAGGGTGCACTCAAGCTGATCAACTTCATGCTCAGGCTCAAGTCCTGATGGGCCGCGGCCCGCGGCGAGTCAACCGGGAGACGTACATGGCTCACTACGCAATCTTCGACGTGACGATCACGGACCTGGAGAAATACAAGGAATACATGCTGAAGGTGAAGCCGGTCATCGAGGCCGCCGGCGGGCGCTACCTGGTGCGGGGCGGCGCGCACAAGGTCCACGAGGGCGACTGGCATCCGACGCGTCTCGTGGTGATCGAGTTCCCGTCCGCGGAGGCGATGCAGTCGTTCTACGTGAGCCCCGAGTATCGAGCCCTCAAGGCCATCCGCGAGGCCTGCAGTTGCGGCAATCTCGTGAGCGTCGAGGGCGCCTGAGCGTGGGCACCGTGATCGCCGAGTCCGGAGACGACAAACATGGCTGATCTTTCAGCACTCAACCTCACCGGCCGCGTCGCACTCGTCACCGGCGGCAATGGTGGTATCGGCCGACTGACGATGGCTTCCATGGTCCTTGCGGGCCTGATGGCGGGCAGCGCCGCGGCACAGCCGAAGAAACCGAACATCGTGGTCATCTGGGGCGATGACGTCGGCCTCACCAACCTCAGCGTCTACAGTCGCGGGGTCATGGGCTACCGCACGCCGAACATCGATCGCATTGCGAGCGAGGGCGCGGTGTTCACCGATCACTATGCGCATCCATCCTGCACCGCCGGGCGTGCCGCGTTCATCACGGGCATGTATCCGATCCGGACGGGCCTGACGTCGGTGGGCATGGTCGGGGGGCCGGTGGGCCTGCAGGCCCGCGACGCCACGCTCGCCGAGGTGCTGAAGACGCAGGGCTACGCCACGGGTCAGTTCGGCAAGAACCACCTGGGCGACCGGAACGAACATCTGCCGACGGTGCACGGATTCGACGAGTTCTTCGGCAACCTGTACCACCTGAACACCGAGGAGGAGCCCGAAGACGAGGACTACCCCCGCGATCCGGAGTTCAAGAAGCGGTTCGGGCCTCGCGGCGTGCTGCACACCTGGGCCACCGACACCGTGGATGAGACCGTCGATCCCCGATTCGGCAAGGTGGGCAAGCAACGGATCGTCGACACCGGTCCGCTGAGCCGCAAGCGCATGGAAACCGTGGACGAGGAATTCATCCAGGCGGGCATCAAGTTCATGGACAAGGCGCAGGCGGACGGCAAGCCGTTCTTCGTCTGGTTCGCGACCAGCCGCATGCACGTCTTCACGCGGGTGCCCGAGCAGTACAGGCAGAAGGCGCGGGAGTTCACGAGCTACAACGATCCGTACGGCGCGGGCATGATCCAGCACGACGAAAACGTGGGGATGATCCTCGCGCGGC
>JAGOXN010000073.1:0-5214 GCA_018059685.1 Steroidobacteraceae bacterium
CATCACCGACTATGCATGGGGTTACCGGGTTCGCGTGAACCTCGACTACAACAACGTGTTCAACAGCGGCGTCACCGTGAGCCCGAGCGTGTTCTGGTCGCACGACGTGGACGGCATCTCGATCGACCCGGCGTTCATCGAGGACCGCTCCGTGCTCGGCCTCGGCGTCAAGTTCAACTACAACAAGAAGTACCTGCTCGAGCTGAACTACGTCGAGTACGCCGACAACAACTTCGATCCGCTGTTCGATCGCGATTACTACTCGGCCGCGATCAGCGTGACGTTCTGATCCGAACCAGGAGACAAGTAAGATGAAGACCTTGAACAGGCTCCTCGCCTCCGCAGTCGCGGCGACGGTCCTGACAGCCACCGCGACGCCCGCGGCGGCGCGGCCGAGCGATGCGGACGTGGCCCGCCTTGGTGCCGACCTGACGCCGATGGGCGGCGAGAAGGCAGGCAACAAGGACGGCACGATCCCCGCGTGGACGGGTGGCTTGTGCGCGCCGCCGGCCGGTTGGACACCCGACAAGGGCTATGTCGACCCGTTCCCGAACGACAAGCCCAAGTTCACCATCACCAAGGCGAATGCCGCGCAGTACAAGGACCACCTGACGCCCGGCACGCTCGCGATGCTGAACAAGTACGAGAACTTCAAGATGCCGGTGTACGAGACGCGGCGCACCGCGTGCTACCCGCAGGCCATCTACGACGAGGTCAAGGCGATGGCGCCGAAGCTCGAACTGGAGGGCTTCGGCATCGCGGGCGGCCGTTCCGCCGTGCCGTTCCCGATCCCGAAGAACGGCCTCGAGGTGATGTGGAACCACCAGCAGCGCTACCTCGGCGGTGGCGTCGACCGCAACTACCACAGTTTCCCGGTGCGCGCGAATGGTGATTTCTACAAGATCGGCGCGCACGAGTACCGTATCTTCAACCAGAACCTCGACCAGCCGCAGGACAACCTGCTGCTCGCCTTCCTGTCGTACTTCACGGCACCGGCGACGCTCGAGGGCACGGTGTTCCTCGTGCACGAGCCGCTCGACCAGGTGAAGCAGGCGCGCTCGGCGTGGATCTACAACGCCGGCCAGCGCCGCGTGCGCCGCGCCCCGGATCTCGCCTACGACAACGTCAACGACGGCACCGAGGGTTTACGCGTCACCGACCAGTTCGACGCCTGGAACGGCGCGCCGGACCGCTACGACTGGAAGCTCGTCGGCAAGAAGGAGATCTACGTCCCGTATAACGCCTTCAAGCTTGCGAACAAGGCGCTCAAGTACAAGGAGGACATGATCCGCAAGAACACGCCGAATGCGGACCTGCTGCGCTACGAACTGCACCGCGTCTGGGAGGTGGAAGGCACGCTCAAGGCCGGCAGCAAGCACATCTATGGCAAGCGCAACTTCTTCCTCGACGAGGACAGCTGGACGGTGCTGTACGAGGACGCCTATGACACCCGCAAGCAGCTGTGGCGCGTGTCGATCCACCCGCTGATCCAGTTCTACGACGCGAAGGTGCCGTGGTACCGCGCCAACATCTGGCACGACCTTTCCAACGGCGGCTACCTGTTCTCGCTGCTCGACAACGAGGTCAAGCAGCCGTGGAAGTTCGGCGAAAAGGGCAAGTGGGCCGACTTCCAGCCGGATGCGCTGCGCCGCATCGGCACGAAGTAGGCTGAGGTCGTCGATCATGAGTTGAGTGGTGTCGGCGCCCGCGTCACGCAGACGCGGGCGCCGACGCGTGCCGGGACAGGCACGATCGCCCGGGGGGACGGGCGGGGAGAATCCAGATGAAGAAATGGCTCCGGGCGGCCTGCCTGTCGACGGGTGCGCTGCTGGTGTGCGCGTGCGCAGGGCAGGAGCATGGGGCGGCGACGGCCGAGGCCGGGCCGCGACCCGGCACGGTCGTACAGATCAAGCCGAACCGCATCATCCTCATGGACGTCGTACGCGCGGGCGACCGCCTCGTCACGGTCGGTGAACTCGGGTTCGTGCTGCTCTCGGATGACGCCGGCCAGTCGTGGCGTGCGGTCGGCACGCCCGTGACCCGGACGCTCACGTCGGTCGCGTTCGAGGATGCGAAGCACGGCGTGGCCGTCGGGCACGGCGGCTCGCTCGTCCGTACCGCCGATGGTGGCGAGACATGGTCCGCCGTGAACGTCGAGGAGGAGGCGGGCACCGACTCGTTCCTTGGCGTGACGAATCTCGGCAATGGGCGCTTCCTGGCCTACGGCGCCTTCGGACTGTACATGGATTCGACCGATCACGGGGCCACCTGGGCGCGGCAGCAGATCATTTCCGAGGAATTCGAGAATCACATATCGCAGATCTTTCCGCTGAATGGTGCGCTGTGGCTCGTGGCGGAATACGGGACGATCGCGCGCTCGGACGACGGCGGCGCGAGCTGGACGCAGCTCGAGTCGCCGTACACGGGCTCGTTCTTCGGCGCCGTCGTGGCACGCGACGGCTCACTCGTGACCTTCGGCATGCGCGGCCGGATCTACCGCAGCGCGGATCGGGGCGCGACGTGGCAGCAGGTGGAGACCGATACGACGCAGGCGTTCAACGGCGGCACGCTCCTGTCGGATGGTCGCATCGTGCTGGTCGGAAACAATGGCCTCGTCGCCCAGAGCACCGATGACGGCGCGACCTTCCACCTCGGATGGGCACCCGCGAGGCGCGGCTTCGCTGCCATCGCGCAGGCCAACGGTGGACTCGTCGTTGCCGGCGAGAGCGGCGTGGCTCCGCTCGATCCCACCACTCTTGCGGGCAGCTAGGCCAGACCGGCCACCCGGGAACCGACACCATGGCGAACGAACCGCACAGCATCACCAACGACGCGGAAATCGAGCAACAGGAGTTCACGCGCGACTGGATCGGCAAGATCGCCTACTGGATCTTCCACCATCGCCGCTGGCTGCTGATCCTGTTCATCCTGATCACGATCGCGCTCGGCGCGCTCGCGAGCCAGCTCAGGGTCCAGGCGGGCTTCACCAAGATGATCCCGCTCAACCACCCGTACATGGCGACCTTCCTCAAGTACCAGCAGGACTTCGGTGGCGCCAACAAGGTGCTGGTGGTCATCAAGAACCAGAAGGGCGACATCTTCCAGAAGGACTTCATGCAGACCCTCAGGGAGGTGACTGACGAGGTCTTCTATATCAGGGGGATCGAGCGCAGTTCGGTCACCTCGCTGTTCACGCCGAACGTGCGTTACAACGAGGTCGTCGAGGACGGATTCCGCGGCGGCAACATCGTCTCGGCCGACTTCGCGGGCACGCCCGCGCAGCTGGACCAGGTGCGCGAGAACCTGCTCAAGTCGGACTGGGTGGGCCGCATCGTGGCAAACGACCAGACCGCCGCCATGGTGGTCGCCACGCTGCAGGAAAACGATCCGGACACCGGGCAGCGTCTCGACCTGCAGGAGGTCGCGCGTGCGCTCGAGGCCATCCGCGGCAAGTTCGAGAAGGGCGATACGACCGTGCACATCATCGGTTTCGCCAAGGCGATGGGTGACATCGCGGACGGCGCCGCGGGCGTGCTGGTGTTCTTCGGCGTCGCGTTCGTCGTCACCTCGTTGCTGCTCTACTGGTACTCGGGTTCGCTGATGCTGACCTCGCTCGCGCTCATCTGCGCGATCGTGCCCGTCGTCTGGCTGCTCGGGCTGTTGCCGGTGTTCGGCCTCGGCCTCGATCCGATGTCGATCCTGGTGCCGTTCCTGATCTTCTCGATCGCGGTGTCGCACGCGGTGCAGATGACCAATGCGTGGAAGCTCGAGACGCTCCACGGCGCGGACGGCGTCACCGCGTCGACGCGGTCGTTCCAGAACCTGTTCATTCCGGGTGCGACCGCGCTGCTCGCCAATGCCTTCGGCTTCATGGTGATCGCGTTCGTCGACATCGAGATCGTGCGCGAACTCGCCTTCACGGCGACCATCGGCGTCACGGTGATGATCATCACCAACAAGATGCTGCTGCCGATCCTGATGTCCTACTACAAGGTTCCGCCCGAGGCGGCGCACAAGCTCTCGGGCAAGGAAACGGCCGGCGACTGGCTCTGGTCGAGGCTCGGCCCGCTCGCGAGCCGCAGGACGGCATGGGTCGTGCTGCTCGGCGGCCTCGCGTTGCTCGGCTTCGGCCTCATGGAAGCCCGGCACCGGCACATCGGCGACCTCGGCACGGGCGTGCCGGAGCTCAAGCCGGACGCGCGCTACAACCGCGACGTCGAGATGATCGTGAGCCACTTCTCGATCGGGGTGGACAACCTGCAGATCATTGCGGAAGCGAAGGCGGCGGACGAGGAGGATTCGCCCTGCGTCGATCGCGAGGTGATGGGGCGCGTGGAGGATTTCGAATTCCAGATGCGCCAGGTGGACGGCGTCGCGACCGTGCGCGGGCTCGCCGGCTTCGTGAAGAGCATGACCCAGTCCTTCGCCGAGACCTTCGCGCGCTGGCGCATGCTGCCCGAGTCGCGCGCGCAGATCGCGCAGGGAGTGGGGTATGCCACGCGCCTCGGCACCGAGTTCATGGACTCGCGCTGCACGGCAATGCCGCTCAACATCTACACCGTGGATCACCAGGCGACGACCATCGCGAAGATCGTGGACCGCGTCCATGCGTTCAAGGCGGCCGGCGGGGACACGGACCGGATCACGTTCCGGCTCGCGAGCGGCAACGTCGGCGTGATGGCGGCCACCAACGAGGCGGTCCACGCGGCGGACAAGTGGGTGAACCTCGCGCTGTTTTTCTCGGTCGGCGTGCTTTGCCTCATCACGTTCCGGTCGCTGCGGCTCACCCTGTGCGTGATCCTGCCGCTCGCGCTGGTCACGGTGCTCTGCAACGCGGTGATGGTGCTGCTCGACATCGGGCTCAAGGTGAATACGCTGCCGGTGGTGGCGCTCGGCGTCGGGGTGGGCGTCGACTACGGCATCTACCTTTTCGAGCGCATCAAGCACGAGATGCAGGGGGGCATGACGCTCGTCGATGCGTACGTCGAGGCGCTCAAGCAGCGCGGCACGGCCTCGCTCTTCACGGCGATCACGATGACGATCTCGGTCGCCACCTGGTACTTCTCCGCGCTCAAGTTCCAGGCCGACATGGGCATCCTGCTCGCGTTCATGTTCCTCGTGAACGTGTTCGGCGCGATCCTGCTCGCGCCGGCGCTCGCGGCGTACTTCGTGAGCGATCGCACGTTCAGCAAGAGCAAGGCCGCCGGCCACTGA
>JAGOXN010000073.1:5314-10176 GCA_018059685.1 Steroidobacteraceae bacterium
CCCCTGTCCGGCTGTGGGAACAAGGGCTTGCCACCGTTGTCTCAATGGGCAACATTGCCTGCGGGCCAGCGGCGGGCGGGAGGAGGGCGGCATGGCGAGGACGAATCTATCGGCGCTCGCTGTCGCGGCCCTGGTCACGGCCTGCGCCACGAGCCCCACGGGCCGCACCCAGCTCATGCTGGTGTCCGAGCAGCAGGCGATCGGTGCGTCGCGCCAGGCGTACGTCCAGGAGATGGACAGGTACCGCAAGGCGGGCAAGCTCGTCACCGATCCCAGGTTGTTGAAGCGCATCGAGATCATCACGGGCCGCCTCGTCGCCCAGGCCGTGAAGATGCGCCCGGAGACGGCCCGGTGGGAGTGGAGCGTCGAGGTCATCGACGAGCCGAAGACCGTCAACGCCTGGTGCATGGCCGGTGGACGCATGGCCATCTACACCGGCCTCATCCAGAAAGTCGATCCCACCGATGCCGAACTCGCGCAGGTGATGGGCCACGAGATCGCGCACGCGCTCGCGAACCACACCGCTGAACGAATGTCGGTTGCCATGGCGAGCCAGGTGGGCGTGCTGGCCGCTGGAATCCTGCTCGAGCAGTCCGCCCAGTCGATGGCCGCGACGGCGACCGCGGCTCAGCTCGCGGTCAATCTTCCCAACAGCCGCACGGCGGAAACGGAGGCCGACCGCATCGGCATCGAACTCGCGGCGCGGGCGGGGTACGACCCGAACGCGGCGGTCACGCTGTGGAAGAAGATGGCGGCCGCGGGGGGCGGCCAGTCGCCGCCGCAGTTCCTGAGTACCCACCCGGACGACGCGCAACGCCAGCAGCGCCTCGCCGCGCTGGTGCCGAAGATGCTGCCGTACTACCAGGCGACGGGTCTGCGCCCGACGCACCCGGTACGGGTCGGTGCACGCGCGGCCTGATCCCGACGGCACCCTGGCCCACAGATCACGCGAGTCCCCGCCGGCACCGGGCCGCGGCCTGTCGTGGGCTGCCGCCTCCTGGAGCGATGCGATGCCTGAGACCCCGAAGCCACCGGTTGCCGCCATGAAGCCCTGCGAGCTGAAATCGGCGCACGGCATGCGACTCGACGAGTACTACTGGCTGCGCGACGATGAGCGCGCCAATGCGGAGGTGCTCGGGTACCTCGCGGCCGAGAATGCCTACAAGGACGCGCTGCTCGCCCCTTTGCGGCCCCTCGAGGAGAAGGTCTACGGCGAGATCGTCGCGCGCATCAAGCAGGACGACGCCAGCGTTCCATTCCTCGAGCGAGGCCACTGGTATTACTGGCGTTACGAAACCGGGAAGGAATACCCGGTGCATGCCCGCAAAGCCGGTTCGCTCGATGC
Organism: Steroidobacteraceae bacterium; assembly: GCA_018059685.1. GTDB lineage: Bacteria > Pseudomonadota > Gammaproteobacteria > Steroidobacterales > Steroidobacteraceae > RPQJ01. The sequence continues at coordinate 6,660 of JAGOXN010000073.1, forward strand.
GCCCGAGCAGGTGCTGATCGACGAGAACGAACGCGCGCAGGGGCACGAGTTCTACGAGATGGGTGAGCTCGAGGTGAGTCCCGACAACCGCATCCTCGCCTTTGCCGAGGATCCCGTCGGGCGCCGCCAGTTCACGCTGCGCTTCAAAGATCTCGCCACCGGCCGGTTGCTCCCCGACGTGATCGAGAACGTCGAGGCCGACATCGCCTGGGCGGGCGACAGCCGGTCGGTGCTGTACGTCGAGAAGGACCCGCAGACGCTGCTTGGCAACCGGGTCCGCAGACACGTGCTCGGTACCGATCCCAAGGCCGACCCGCTCCTCTACGAGGAGCACGACGAGAGCTTCTACCTGGGCGTGGATACCTCGAAGGATGGCCGCTACCTGTACATCGTACTGCAGAGCACCGTCTCGACCGAGCAGCACTACGCAGACGCGGCCGACCCGCAGCTCGGGTTCCGGGTGATCCTGCCGCGCGAGCGCGACCACGAATACCAGGCCGATCATTTCGACGGGCGCTGGATCATCCGGACCAACTGGCAGGCACCCAACTTCCGCCTGATGGAGGCGACGCTGGGTGAGTCGACGGACCGCGGCAGGTGGCGTGCGCTCGTCGCGCACCGCGAGGACGCATTCGTCGACAACTTCAACGTGTTCCGCGGTTTCCTGGCCATCGAGGAACGCTCCGGCGGGCTGCGCAAGGTGCGCATCCGCCCATGGGACGGTGGCAGGGACTTCTGCATCGCCCTGGACGAGCCCGCCTGCGTGACCGGACTCGGCGACAACGAGGAGCTGGACAGCGACCTGGTGCGCTACGTCTACACCTCGCTCACTACGCCGGCCACCACCTACGACTACGACGTCAAGTCCGGCGAGCGCGTGCTGCTCAAGCAGCAGCCAGTGCTCGGCGGGTTCGAGGCGCAACACTACGTCACGGAGTACCTGTGGGCGCCCTCACGCGACGGCGAAAAGATCCCGGTCGCACTGGTGTATCGCAGGGGCTTCCGCAGGGACGGCTCGGCGCCGCTGCTGCAGTACGGCTACGGCTCGTACGGGTCGTCCACCGATCCAGCCTTTTCGCTGCCGGTGATTTCCCTGCTCGACCGCGGCTTCGTGTATGCGATCGCGCAGATCCGCGGTGGGCAGGAACTCGGACGCCGCTGGTACGACGCCGGACGCCTGCTCAACAAGCAGAACAGCTTCAACGACTTCGTCGACGTGACGCGCTTCCTGGTGAAGGCGGGCTACGCGGACCCGCAACGCGTGTTCGCGCGGGGCGGCAGCGCGGGTGGCCTGCTGATGGGTGCGGTCGCGAACCAGGCGCCGCGGGACTACCGTGCGATCGTCGCGCACGTGCCGTTCGTGGACGTCGTCACCACGATGCAGGACGAGAGCATCCCGCTTACGACCAACGAGTACGACGAGTGGGGCAATCCACGCGACCGGCAGTACTACGACTACATGCTGACGTACTCCCCGTACGACAACGTGGCGCAGCAGGCGTACCCGGCGATGCTCGTGACCACGGGCCTGTGGGACAGCCAGGTGCAGTACTGGGAGCCGGCGAAATGGGTGGCGAAGCTGCGGCGGCTCAAGACCGACGAGCACCCGCTGCTGTTCCGCGTGAACATGGAAGCCGGCCACGGCGGCAGGTCGGGGCGCTTCCAGGCATATCGCGAGCGGGCCGAGGAATACGCTTTCATCCTCGACCAGGCGGGCATCCGCCAGTGACAGCTCGGTGCCGGGTCGGGCTTTCGCGCTCACTCACATGGACGCGAAAGTCCGACCCGGCACCGTGTCCCGTTTCCGCTACTTCACCTTCGTCCCGGCCGGTGCTGCCGCCGGCACCGGGAAGCCCCGCTTGCGCATCAGCGCGTCGATGCCTGCATCGCGGCCGCGGAAAGCGCGGTAGCCGTCGGCCGGGTCGATCGTGTTCCCGACGGACAGGACGTTGTCCTTGAGTCGCCTGGCGACTGCCTTGTCCCACGGGCCGCCGGCCTCGGTGAATGCTTCCCAGGCGTCCGCCGTGAGCGTGTCGGACCAGAGGTAGCTGTAGTAACCCGCCGAATAACCATCGCCCGCGAAGACGTGGTTGAACTGCGGCGTGCGGTGACGCATCACGATCTCCGACGGCATGCCGAGCGCCGAGAGTGTCTCGCGCTCGAACCTGTCCGGGTCGATGGTCACGTCACCGGCGAGGTGCAGCTTCATGTCGATCAGCGCGCTCGAGAGGTACTCCACCGTCTTGAAACCCTGGTTGAACTTCTCCGCGCGCTTGATCTTCTCGACGAGTTCCTGCGGAATCGGCTTGCCCGTCTCGTAGTGCAGCGCATAGCGGTTCAGCACTTCGGGCGTCGGCAGCCAGTGCTCCAGGACCTGCGACGGGAATTCGACGTAGTCGCGCGCCACGGCCGTGCCGGACAGCGAGGGGTACTGCACGTTCGAGCTCAGGCCATGCAGGGCGTGGCCGAATTCGTGGAACAGGGTACGCGCGTCGTCCCAGCTCACGAGGACCGGCTCGCCGGGCTTGCCCTTCACGAAATTCGAGTTGTTCGAGACGATGGTCTTCACGTCGCCATCGAAGCGTTCCTGCTCGCGGTAGGCGTTCATCCAGGCCCCCGAACGCTTGCCCTTGCGCGCATAGGGGTCGAAGTACCAGAGGCCCACGAGCGTCCCGGCGGGATCCGTGACCTCCCAGACGCGCACGTCGGGGTGGTACACGGGCACCTTCGCGGGATCGACCGGTCTGAAGTTGAAGCCGAGCAGCTCGCGCGCCATGTAGAACATGCCTTCGCGCAGGTTCTCGAGCTGCATGTACGGCCTGATCTCGTTCTCGTCGAGGTCGTACTTCGCCTTGCGCACCTTCTCAGCGTAGTAGCGGTAGTCCCAGGGCTCGATCCTGATGTCTGCGCCTTCCTTGTCGGCGACCGCCTGCATGTCGGCTACTTCCTCGCGCACGCGAGCCACGGCCGGCGGCCACACCGCTTCCATGAGCTGCATCGCGCGCTCGGGTGTGCGGGCCATCGCGTTCTCGAGGCGCCAGTGCGCGTGGGTCGGGTAGCCCAGAAGCTTCGCGCGCTCCGCGCGCAGCTCGAGGATCTCGCTGATCGTCGCGTTGTTGTCCGTGGCGCCGCCGTTGTCGCCACGGCTCACGAACATGCGCCAGACTTTCTCGCGCAGCTCGCGCCGGTCGGAGTACGTGAGAAACGGTTCCACGCTGGAGCGCGTGTTCGCGATGACCCACGCTCCCTTCTTGCCGCGCGATTCGGCGACCTGGGCCGCGCCCTCGCGCACCGACTCGGGCAGTCCGGCGAGGTCGGCCTCGCTCTCGATAAGGAGCATGCCCTCGTTCTCGTCGGCGAGCACGTTCTGGCCGAACTTCGTGTAGAGCGTGGCGAGCCGCTGGTTGATCTCCGAGAGCCGCTTCTTCGCGGCCAGATCGGTCACCTTCGCGCCCGCGAGCACGAAGTCCGTGTACGTCACCCAGGTGAGGCGCTGCTGCTCCGGCGTGAGTCCAGA
>JAGOXN010000074.1 GCA_018059685.1 Steroidobacteraceae bacterium
TTGACCAGGCCGACATCCAGATGGGCCGTGCGCGCCTGCGTGACGTCGATGCTGGCGCTGCTTGCAGCCTGCGGCGGTGGGGACAGCGGCGGCAAGTCCAACTCGCCGCCTACGGTACCGCCGGGCGTGCAGGAAGTCACGATCGGTGGTCGCATCAGCTACCAGCGGGTGCCCTTCTCCGCCGCAGCCGGGCGTGGACTCGACTACACCACAATGGTCGAACTCCCGGTACGCGGCGCGGTGGTCGAACTGGTTTCGGCCGGCACACAGGCAGTCCTGCGTTCCACGCTGACCGATCTGACGGGCAACTACGCCTTCACGGCGCTGGCGAGTGCAGATGTGTTCATTCGCGCGAAGGCGCAGGCGACGGATCCCGTCGGCGGCGGCGCCCCCGGCAGCTGGGACATTCGGGTTCGCGACAACACCAGCGGTAACGCGCTGTATGTGCTGGACGGGTCAGTCTTCAATACCGGCACGACCGATCAGGTGCGCAACCTGCTCGCGGCGTCCGGCTGGGGCGGCGGATTCGCAGGCACGTACACGGGCCCTCGGTCAGCGGCGCCCTTCGCCATCCTCGACACGCTCTACGCGGCGACCCGGTTCGTCCTCGAACAAGGGAACGCGTCTGAGGATTTTCCCGCCATGGACGCCTTCTGGAGCCCGAGCAACAGGCCCACCTCGACCTGGAACCCGGGAATCGGGCAGATCGTGACGACGAGCTATCTCGGCAGCGCAATCGGTTCCGCGCCGGCTGGGCTGTACATACTGGGCGCCGACGGCGTCGACACGGACGAGTACGATGCGCACGTGGTCGCTCACGAGTTCCAGCACTACCTCGAGGACCGGCTGGCGCGTTCCGACTCGCCCGGCGGGGAGCATGGCCTCGGCGAGAAACTCGACCTGCGACTTGCGTTCAGCGAAGGCTTCGCGAACGCGTTTTCCGCCATGGTCCTGGCGGACCCGTCCTATCGCGATTCTTTCGGAGCGGCGCAGGCGTCCGATTTCGGATTCAGCGTGGAGAGCGATGCGGCGACGAACGCAGGGTGGTTCAGCGAAGCTTCCGTGCAGTCGATTGCCTGGGATCTGTATGACGCCGCGAACGAGGGCGGGGATGCCGTCGCGACGGGTTTCGCACCGATGTACGAGGTCTTCAGGACGGACCTGGTCGACACACGGGCGCTCACCAGCATCTTCCCGTTCGTCGTGGCGCTGAAGGCGCGGCCCGGCATTCCCGCCGCGGCGGTTGACGCACTGGTCGCGTCGCAGGATATCGTTGCAGTCACCATGGACGAATTCGCTTCGACCGAGACCAACGACGGCGGCGGCCTCGACGACGTCCTTCCGGTCTATGCCGCGCTGGTGCTCAACGGCCCCCAGGCCAGGCTCTGCACGAACACCTCCGCCGGGAAGGACAACAAGATCGGCAATCGGCGCTTCGTGACCTTCAGCGTGCCGACCCAGCGACCGATCACGATCAGGGTACAGACGGTCCCGGACGGAGCGAACCCGCCCGCGGATCCCGATCTCGTCCTGTTCCGGAGTGGCCTCGGGTTCTTCGACGTCGCGGATTCCTCGGCCGCGTCGCTGGAGACCTACGAGCAGACGGTACCGGCGGGCGACTACATCGCCGAAATCTACGAGTTCGACCACATCCAGCCAGTGGATGAGAGCAATCCGCGGCCGCGGACATGCATGACCATCACCATCAACGGTTGAGGGCCCCACGAGTCATGAATCCAGTGAAATCAGCGGGCCGGATCGCGCTCGGCATTGCGCTTCTGGGGGCGGTCGCCTGGGCCGCCGGCTGCAGCAGGAAACCGGCGGAAGAGGAGCCGGCGCCGGGTGCAGCAACACCCGCGGAGCCGGACAAGGCCGCCGCAACGGGTCAGCCACCACAGGCGTCCGCTGAGCCGGCAGAGGATCGGACGGCCGAGGCCGTCGTGACGAGCAAGACGTCGGCGCCGGTGGACCTCAGGTATGACCTCCCGGCGAAGCCGGTCCCTGGCCAGCCGTTCGAGATCGAACTTGCCTTCAAGGTACGGGCGGCCGCGGACACGCTCGAGGTCGAAGTCACCGGTATGCCCGGGTTGCTCGTCGAGACCGGCACGAGCCATCGTTTTGCGGCGGTCGTCGGTGGCGAGACGTATGCGGCCAGGGTCTCGGCCCGGGCGGATGCACCGGGTCTCTATTACCTCGGGGTCGTTGCGAAGATGATCACGCCCGTGCAGACGGAGGCGCGTACCTTCTCCATCCCGGTCGCGGTCGGTGCGGTCGTCGCGGACGAGAAGCCGGCGCCGGCCCAGGATGGCGCGGGTGCACCGATCCAGTCCATGCCGGCGGTAGAGACGACCCAGGAGGCCGCTCACGACGCTGGATAGGCCGGGCTTTTGATCGGCCGTTCCCGGTATACTCCGCGCCCTTTTTCCGACGGGCGCGCCCAGTGACTCTCGACCCCACGTCCTGCCTTCGCAACATCGCGATCATCGCGCACGTCGACCATGGCAAGACGACGCTGGTCGACCAGCTCCTCCGGCAGTCCGGGACGCTGGATGCGCGCAAGGCCGTGCTGGAGAGGGTCATGGACTCGAACGCGCTCGAGCGCGAGCGTGGCATCACCATCCTGGCGAAGAACACGGCGATCCGCTGGAACGATTTCCGCATCAACATCGTCGACACGCCCGGGCACGCGGATTTCGGCGGCGAGGTCGAGCGCGTGCTGTCGATGGTGGATTCGGTGCTGCTGCTGGTCGATGCAGTGGACGGGCCCATGCCGCAGACGCGCTTCGTCACGCAGAAGGCCTTCGCGCACGGGTTGCGCCCGATCGTGGTCATCAACAAGATCGACCGACCGGAAGCACGTCCGAACTGGGTCCTCGACCAGACCTTCGACCTCTTCGACCGGCTCGGTGCGACCGAGGCGCAGCTCGACTTCCCGGTGATCCATGCCTCGGCCCTGAGCGGCTACGCCACGCACGACCCGGGTCATCGCGGCGGTGACATGACGCCCCTGTTCGAGGCCATCGTCAGGCACTGCCCCCCGCCGGACGTCGATCCCGAGGGGCCGCTGCAGCTGCAGGTCTCGCAGCTCGATTACTCGAGCTACGTCGGCGCGATCGGCATCGGCCGCATCAAGCGCGGCACCGTGCGGCGGGGAATGAACGTCACGGTCGTCGACCGCCAGGGGCGGGCCCGCAGCGAGCGCGTCATGCAGGTGCTCGGGTTCCTCGGGCTCGATCGCATCGAGGTGGAGGAGGCGAGTGCCGGCGACATCGTCGCCTTTGCCGGGATCGAGCACCCCGCGATCTCCGACACGCTATGCGATCCCGCGCGACCCGAGCCGCTGCCACCGCTGGTCGTCGATGAACCCACGATCGGCATGACGTTCGAGGTCAACACCTCGCCGTTCGCCGGCCGGGAAGGCAAGTACCTCACCAGCCGGCAGATCCGGGAGCGCCTGCTGCGCGAGGCGCTCACCAACGTGGCATTGCGTGTCGAGGAGACCGACGATCCCGACAAGTTCCAGGTGTATGGTCGCGGCGAGCTGCACCTCGGGGTGTTGCTGGAGAACATGCGGCGGGAGGGCTACGAGATCGCGGTTTCGCGCCCGCGCGTGGTCACCCGGGAGATCGACGGAAAGCTTTGCGAGCCCTACGAGATCCTGGCCGTCGACGTCGAGGATGCGAGCCAGGGCGCGGTCATGACGGCACTCGGGAGCCGTGGGGGGCTGCTGCAGGCCATGCATCCCGACGGCAAGGGACGGGTGCGGCTCGACTACGTGATCCCGGCACGCGGCCTGATCGGTTTCCAGACGGAGTTCCGTACCCTGACCTCGGGTCTCGGGCTCCTGTTCCACGTCTTCGATCACTACGCGCCGGTGCTCGACCGGCCGATCGCCGCGCGCCAGAACGGTGTGATGGTGTCGAATGCGCAAGGCACCGTGCTGGCCTACTCGCTCTTCAACCTTCAGGATCGCGGGCGGCTCATGGTCGCCCATGGGGACGAGGTCTACGAAGGCCAGATTGTCGGCATCCACAGCCGCGACAACGACCTCGTCGTGAATCCATTGAAGGGCAAGAAGCTCACCAACATCCGTGCCGCCGGGCGCGACGAGAACATCGTCCTCACGCCGCCGGTGCGCTACACGCTCGAGCAGGCGATGGAGTTCATCGAGGACGACGAGCTGGTCGAGATCACGCCGTCGTCCATCCGCCTGCGCAAACGGGCGCTCAAGGAGCAGCAGCGGCGCCGCGCCTGAGTGGTGCCGGGGCGCGGCGGTCAGGCGCTCAGGCGGAAGTTCGCAGGGTCCGATGACACCAGCCGGTCGAGCACCTCGACCGGCTGCGGGGCTCCCGTGTAGTGGCCCTGCGCATACTGGATGCCGATGTCGGCGAGGCGCGCCAGCACCGCCGCGGAATCGACCCGTTCGGCGATCGTGCCGATGCCCATCGTCTCGCCAATCTGCGCGATGGCCTCGACCATGCTGCGGTCGATCCGGTCATTCGCGACGTTGTGGAGGAACTGTCCATCGATCTTGAGGAAGTCGACTGGCAGGCTCTTCAGGAACATGAACGACGACAGCCCCCGGCCGAAATCGTCGAGCGAAAAGCGGCAGCCGCGGCTGCGCAGCTCGCCTATGAATCGGGTCGCCGCAGTCAGGCTCGTCATCGCGGCGGCCTCGGTCAGTTCGAAGCACAGGGCGCCGGGACTCACGTCCGCGGCCGCCATCTCGGCGATGACGAAGTCGAGAAACTGCTCGTCGATGAGGGTGGTCGCCGAGATGTTGATTGCGAGCGTGAACGGCTCGCGCGCCCCGCCCTCGTTGCGACGATGCGCGAGCCGGCCGCACGCCTGCCGGACCACCCAGCGGTCCACCGCGGGCATGAGGTTGAACCGCTCGGCCGCAGGGATGAACTCCGCCGGCTGCACGAGCTTGCCGCCTTCGTCCCGCATGCGCAGCAGCAGCTCGAAGTGGCGCAGCTGCTCGACCCCCGAGCGGATCGGCACGATCGACTGGCAGAGCAGCTCGAGGCGGTCCTCTTCGCGTGCGCGGTTGATGCGCGACACCCACTGCATCTCGCGATGGCGCTCCGGCGCGCGGCCCTGTCGGTAGGTCTGCACGCGGTTGCGCCCCGAATCCTTGGCCGAGTAGCACGCGACGTCCGCCGCGCTCATGACGACCGCCAGCGACTCGCAGCTCGCGTTGACTTCCGCGAGGCCGATGGACACGCCGACGTTCATGACGCGTTCTTCCCAGACGAAGCGGAAGTCGCGGATCGCCTGGCGCACGTTCTCCGCGATGCGCTGTGCCGTCTCGAGCGTGCAGTCCTGCAGCAGGACCCCGAACTCGTCGCCGCCGAGGCGGGCGAGGATGTCCGACGTGCGCACCCGCGTCTGCAGCACGCTGGTGATCTGGTTGAGCAGACGATCCCCGGCTTCGTGTCCGCAGGTATCGTTCACGACCTTGAACTGGTCGAGGTCGAGATACATCAGGACGTGGCCGGCGGACTCCCCGGCACGGGCGGCCCGCAGCGCTTCGGTGAGCCGGTTCTCGAATTCGCGGCGATTGATCAGGCCGGTCAGCGCGTCGTGCGATGCCTGGTAGGCGAGGGCGCGCTGCAGGCGTCGCTCGTGGCTCACGTCGTGGAAGACCATCACGGCACCAATGAGCCGGCCGCTCCGATCGCGGATCGGCGCCGCGGAGTCCTGGATCGAGATCTCCTGCGCCCTGCGGTTCAGCAGCAGCGTGGGCTCCGTGAGTTCCACGACCCGTCCTTCGCGCAGGCAGCGCAGGATCGGGCTCTCGACCGGCTGCCGGCTCGCCTCGCTGATGACGTGGAAGACCTCGCTCACCGGGCGACCGGCGGCTTCGCGCATCTCCCAGCCAGTCAGTTCCTCGGCGACCGGGTTCAGGTACTCGATGGAGCCTGACGCGTCGGCCGTGAGCACTGCGTCGCCGATCGACTGCAACGTGACCTGGGCCTTCTCCTTCTCGTCGGATAGCTGGCGTTCGGCCCGCTTGCGCTCCGTGATGTCGGCGATCGTTCCTTCGTAGCCGACGATCGTACCGTCCTTGTCCCGCACGACGCGCGCGTTCTCGACCACGACGATGATCTCGCCGTCGCGCCGCCGCAACTGGTATTCGGCATTGCGCACCATCCCGTCGCGCTCGAGCGCGGCCACAACGAGATTGCGGGCCGAGGGATCGACGTACAGTGCTCGCGTGGACGCCAATGCGAGCAGATCCTCCGGCGTCGGGTAGCCGAGCATCTGGGCGAGGGCCGGATTCACGGACTCGAGTCGCCCGTCGGGCGCTGCGCGGTAGACACCCTCGATCACGTTCTCGAACAGGCCACGATAACGCGCCTCGCTGCGGCGCAACGCCTCCTCGGACTGCTTGCGCTCGATCGCGATGCCGGCGAGGGCGGTGAGGCGTGCCATGAGTTCGAAATCGCGCTTCATCGGGCTGCGTGGCTGCCGGAAGTACAGGGCGACCGTGCCGAGCATGCGGCCGTCCGAGGCACGGATCGGTGTCGACCAGCAGGCGCGGATCCCGGCGGCGAGGGCCGGCGCACGCCGGTGTTCCCACAGCGCGTCACGCGAGACCTCTGCGACGATGACCTGGCGCTGCAGGAAGATAGCCGCGGCACAGGAACCATTGCGCGGCCCGACCTCGATCCCGTCGAGCGCCTCGACGAGCGCGTGCGGCAGGCGCCGGCCCGCCGCATGGCGCAGCGCATTCGATTCGGCGACGTAGAGGGTCACCGCACAGAGCGCGTCCGGGGTCACGCGTTCCGCGGCCTCGGAGATGGCCTCGAGGGTGTCCGTGAGGTTCACGTTGCCGGTGATACGCTCGAAGACGCGCCGCTCGCCGGCCGCGAGGGACTCCGAGCGCTTGCGCTCGGTGATGTCGGTGATGCTGCCGCGGATCAAGCGGCGACCCGAAGAGGGCAGGCGGACGAAGCGGACCTCGCAGGGGATGTCGTGATTGAGCGAGTCGCGATGCAGCCACTCGAAGCACGGCGCCTCGCCGGCCAGCGCCCGCTCGATGTACTCGTGCGCCATGCCGAACGCTGGCATGCCGTCGGGCTGTTCCGGCGCACTGATCTTCTCGGGCCCGATGGACAGCAGTTCCTCGCGGGTCATCTTGAAGAACCGCACCGCATTGTCGTTGCACTCGACGAAGCGGCCGGTGTCGATGTCGAGTACGACGATCGCCTCTGGCGCATTCTCGACGAGAGTGCGGTAGCGGGCTTCGCTGTCGCGGATGGCGATCTCGGCGTGCTTGCGGTCGGACGTGTCGCGCAGGCAGACGATGAACAGCTCACGCTCGTCCAGCCGCACCTTGCTGACACCGAGTTCGGCGTCGAACAGCGTGCCGTTGCGGTGCCGGCCCCGGGTCTCGTGGGGCGCAAGGTCGACCTGCGTGTTCTCCAGGGACTCCGCGAGTTCCTCCAGGGCCGCCGTGATCCGCGTCCTGCGCGCGAGCGAAGGGATCAGCACGTCGAGGCCGAGGCCCCGCACGTCCGCCTCCTCGTAGCCGAAGATGCGTTCGCCGGTGGCGTTGAGTGTCTCGACACGACCGCTCTCGTCAACCGTCAGGATCGCGTCCTTGACGTGGTCGAGGATGGCTTGGAGCTGGGCCGCAGCGGTTTCGCGTACCTCGCGCGTGAAGGCGCTGGTCTCATCGGCCAGCAGCTTCATCGATCGCACGACGCCCCGGCGCTCGTCGTCCCATTCCGTGTAAGCGTCGCTGATCGCCTGCAGCAGCCGCCGCAGATCGAGCGGGCCGTCCTCCTGTCGGCATTCCTCGAACTGCTGCTTGAGCAGGGGGTGGAGGCTCATGGTTGCGATGGCGGTCAGGGCAGGGCGGAGCGGCACCGGCGAAGGCGCGGGATTGGAACCCGAATATTGACAGACTGTCCCCTGGTCGTCCCGATCATCGTGCGGGACATGGCAATCGCGCGCCTTTCGGCAGCGCGCACGAAATCGACCGGTCGGAGGCCCAACCAGCGGTGGAGAGGCGCGCTGTTCTTCTTTCGGTCGATGCCCCGGTCCATCCCTGTGCAGGAAATGCCGCCCGCACCCCGTGCCGGGGGGCGTCGAGCCCGATTCTAGGCACGGTCGAGTCCGCAGAACGTGACGGAAATCGCAATCGGCCGGGCAGGTTACAATTGCCTGCCGCCCGTCGTTGCCAGACCCATGACCCGAATACCGCCAGAACGATCCACGCCGGGGCGTCCCCTGATCGGCCGCGATGACCCGCCGCCGTTCGCCGTACTGCACGAGCACGGCACCGCCCCCGCCCTGGTGGTCTGCGACCACGCGAGTCGTGCGTTCCCGAGGCGCCTCAACCGGCTCGGGCTGCCCGAACTGCCGAGCTGGCAGCACATCGCCTGGGACATCGGCGCCGCGGAACTCGCGCGGGGAATCTCGAGCGCGCTCGATGCGCCCGCGGTCCTCGCCGGCTACTCGCGCCTGGTCGTGGACTGCAACCGCCGGCCGGACGATCCCGATGCCTTCCGGGAGGTGAGCGACGGCTGGACGATACCCGGTAACCAGGCGTTGCCGGAGGCCGACCGGCGGGTGCGCCTGGCGAGCGTGTTCGATCCCTATCACGAAGCCGTCGCGGCGATGCTCGGCGCTTTCCGCGCGAGGGGGGTCGTGCCGCTCTTCGTATCGGTGCATACCTTCACGCCGGTGCTCGCGGGCCTCGAACGGCCGTGGCAGGTCGGCGTGCTGTGGGACAAGGACGAGCCGACGGCACGCCGGATGCTCGATGGCCTGAATGCCGTGGAGGGGCTCGTCGTCGGAGACAACGAGCCTTATAGCGGCAAGCATCCGTCCGACTACACGATCGAGCAGCACGCCGAGCTCGCCGGGCTCCCGCACGTCTGCCTCGAGGTGCGCCAGGACCAGCTCGAATCGCCGGCCGGCACCGAACGCTGGGTCCGGATCCTTGGCAGGCTCATCAGCCAGCTGCTGCAGGATCCCGACCTGCGGAGGCTGCGCGGCACGGAGGCCACGTGGCGACGCGCGAGCCACCGCTGACCCTCGGCATCGAGGAGGAGTACCTTCTCGTCGACCGCGACACCCGGGCCGTCGCGAGCGAGCCGCCGGCCAGCCTGTTTGCCGACCTGCACGAGCGGACGTCCGGCCGGGCATTTCCGGAGTTCCTGCGCTCGCAGGTGGAGGTGGCGACGCCGGTGTGCAGGACGGTGTCGGATGCGCGCAGGGAACTCGGAGAGCTGCGCCGGGCCGTGATCGAGGAGAGCGCGAAGCATGGGCTCGCGCCGATCGCTGCCTCGAGCCACCCGTTCTCCCTCTCGTCCAGGCAACGGCGCACCGACAAGGAACGCTACATCGCCCTGCTCGAGGAAATGCAGGGCGCCGCCCGCCGCATGATGATCTGCGGGCTGCACGTGCACGTCGGACTCGACGACGACGACCTGCGCATCGACCTCCTCAACCAGCTCAAGTACTTCCTGCCCCACATGCTGGCCCTGTCCTGCAGCTCGCCGTTCTGGGAGGGCGAGCGGACCGGCCTGATGTCGTTCCGGCTCATGGTCTTCAACGGCGTGCCGCGCACGGGCCTGCCCGAGCAATTCTCGAGCTGGGGGGAGTACCGGCGCCACACCGATGTCCTGGTCGAGACCGGCGTCATCGCCGACACCTCGCGCATCTGGTGGGACCTGCGGCCGAGCCTGCGCTATCCGACGCTCGAGACCCGCGTCATGGACTGCTGCACGTCGCTCGAGGATTCGGTGCGCCTGGCCGCACTCAACCAGTGTCTCCTGCGGATGCTGTACCGACTGCGCCGTGCGAACCAGCGCTGGCGCATGTATTCGCACCTCCTGCTCGGCGAGAACCGCTGGCGCGCAATGCGCTACTCGTCGGACGCCGGCCTGCTCGACCTCGGCCAGCGCCGCATCGTGCCGTTCGCGGAACTGCTCGAGGAACTCATTGCACTGGTGCGCGAGGACGCCGAGGCGCTCGGCTGCAGCGGCGAAATCGAGGGACTGCGCGAAATACTCGCTCGCGGCACGAGCGCCCACCGGCAGCTCGCGGTGCACCGGCGTGCACTCGAGTCGGGGGCGAGCGAACAGGAAGCGCTCGAGGCAGTCGTGGACTGGCTGATCGAGGAAACCGCGCGCACCTGATGCGGCGGACAT
>JAGOXN010000075.1 GCA_018059685.1 Steroidobacteraceae bacterium
GGCCGGCCTCGCAGGGGCCTTTGCGCGTCTCGCGGTCGCTCGCTGTGCTGCCATGCTCACCTCGTGGATCGGTGGAAGTAACAACCGCGGTCCCGGATGTAGTCGCGGACCGGGTCGGGGAGGAGATAACGCGGATCGCGGCCCGACACGACGAGCTCGCGCAGGCCGCTGGAGGAGATCTCGAGCTGGGTGACCGCATGGACGAAGGCCCGGCCAGCCGGCCGCTCGTGCAGGTCATGGGCGCGCTGCGTGGCGCGCTCATCCAGCAACTGGCGCAGCGGGCCGTCGCCCGGCGGTGACCAGCCGGGCCGATGGGCGACGACGAGGTGGGCGAGATCGGGAATCTCGCGCCAGCGATGCCAGGTCTGCAAGCCCTGGAACGCGTCCATGCCGACGATCAGGCAGAGGGGTGTCTCCGGCAGCTCGGCACGCAGTTCGGCAAGCGTCGTGACCGTGTAGGACGGGCCGGCGCGTCGCACCTCGCGGTCGTCCACGACGAAGCCCGGCTGGTCCTGCGTCGCGGCCCGCGCCATGGCGACCCGCGCCGCTCCGTCGGCCAGCGGCGCGCCACGATGCGGCGGATCTCCCGCGGGCAGGAAACGGACCTCGTCGAGCTCGAGGATTTCGCGCAGCTCGAACGCGGTGCGCAGGTGCCCGAAATGGATCGGGTCGAAGGTGCCGCCGAAGACACCGATGGGCCTCATGCAGCGAGCCGGATCCCCGCGATTCGGGCGACGAGGCCCTCGAGCGCGACCCAGGCGTCGCCGCGGCCCCCGCCCTTCGCCAGGCGGTCGACGCGGGCCGTCGTCGCGAGCAGCGCGGCGACTTCGCGCCCGGAAAATCGCGTCACCGCGGCGCGCAGCGACGCCTGGTGGCTCGTCCACACCTGCTCCGCGCGCATGGCATCGTCGATCGACCGGTCGCGCGACACTCGCAAGACGAGGCGCGACAGCCAGCGCAGGTCCTGAAGCAGCGCCCAGAGGATCAGCGGCGGCTCGCAACCCTCGGCACGCAGGCCGGCGAGAACGCGCAGCGCTCGTTCGGCCCGACCCGCAAAGGCCGCGGCAGAGAGCTCGAACACATCATAGCGGGCACTGTCCGCCGTAAGTTCGGCCACATCGCCCGCTCCCAAGGCCGCTCCCGGCGTCAGCAGCAGCTCGATGCGCTCGATCTCCTGCTGGGCCGCGAGCAGGTTGCCCTCGACACGATCCGCGAGCAGTTCGGCGGCCGCGGGCTCGACGTTCACGCCACGGCTCGCGAGCCGCGTCCGGATCCAGCCCGGCAATGCCTCGCGGCCGACCGGATTCGCGACGACCAGGACACCGGACGACTCGAAGGATTTCACCCACGCGTTGGCGAGCGAGCGGCGCTCGAGCTCACCCGCGACGAGCAGCACCGTGTCCACCGGTGGGCGTTCCGCCAGGCCCGCCAGCGCGCGGCCGGACGGCGCGTCCGGAGCCGATCCGAATCTCAGCTCGAGGAGACGCCGCGTCGCAAACAGGGATAGGTTGGCCGAGGCGGACTGCAGCGCATCCCAGTCGAAGCCCCGCTCGACGAAGTGCACCTCGCGATCCACAAAGCCCTGCGTGCGGGCCTCGCGGCGGATTGCATCGCAGGATTCGCCGATCAGCAGGGGTTCGCTGCCGGTGACGAGATACGCGCTGCGCAAGCCGCGTGACAGCACCGCTGGCAGGGCCTCCGGGGAGGTCTTCACTGCGCTGGCTGTCTCCCGCGCGCTGCCCGCTGGGAGCGCGACACCCGTGATTGCCTCGGCATGCTGGGACGATTATGCCGGCTCGCCTGGCGAGGTTCCACCGCGCCGTACGACCGGGCAGCGGACACCCGCGCAACGGCCGCAGGCCGCCGGGTCTCGCTACAATCACCCGATGAGCCACGATCCTGCCCGCGGCCGCGCTACGCTGCGCCCGCTTCATCCCCCGATCGAACCGCGCCGTGCCGGCTGGCTGCGCGTGTCCCCGAGGCACGAGATCTACTGGGAGGAATCCGGCAACCCGCGGGGCAAACCGGTGGTGTTCCTGCACGGCGGGCCGGGCGCGGGCGCCGATCCCCGCGCGCGCCGTTTCTTCGATCCGACCCGGTACCGCATCGTCGTTTTCGACCAGCGAGGCTGTGGCCGCAGTCGGCCGCACGCGAGCCTCGAGGACAACACGACCTGGCACCTCGTCGCCGACATCGAGCAGCTGCGGGCACACCTCGAGATCGAGCACTGGCAGGTCTTCGGCGGCTCCTGGGGATCGACGCTCGCGCTCGCGTATGCGCAGGCACATCCGCGCCGCGTCAGCGAGCTCGTGCTGCGGGGCATCTTCATGCTGCGCAAGCAGGAGATCGACTGGTTCTACCAGCAGGGTGCGAGCGCCCTCTTCCCCGACCGCTGGGAAGACTATGTCGCTGCGATTCCCCGGGGTGAACGCGCCGACCTCCTTGCCGCCTACTACCGGCGGCTGACCAGCCCGAACCGGGCGACGCGCGTGCGCGCGGCGCGCGCCTGGTCCGTCTGGGAGGCCGCGACCAGCTTCCTCCGGCCGGACGAATCGGCCATCGCGAACTGGGCTCGGGAAGACTTCGCCGTCGCCGTCGCCCGCATCGAGTGCCACTATTTCGTCAACCAGGGGTTCCTGCGCACCGAGGACCAGCTGCTCAGGGGCGTGGGCCGGATCCGGCACATCCCGGCCGTGATCGTGCAGGGACGCTACGACGTCGTCTGTCCCATGGCGACCGCCTGGGACCTGCACCGCGCCTGGCCGGAAGCCGACTTCCGCCTCGTGCCGGACGCCGGCCACTCGGCCTTCGAGCCCGCCATTACGCATGAACTGGTGGGCGCAACTGACCGGTTCGCCGGGACTAGATCGACGCGAGTCGCCGCAGCACGAGGTCCGCGAGGTCGCGCGCCATCGCCTCGCGCAGCACGTCCTCCTCGCGGTCCTTCGCGAGCAGCAGGGACTGGTCGAAGCTGAAGTTACGCGTCAGCTCGAGACGCTGCGACGGCACGACCTCCTTCCCGGCCCGCTCGATCGAATACTCGACGAGATAGAAGATCTCGAACTCCTGCGGCGTGTTGCGCGCCGAGACGGACAAGACCCGCCGTCCCGTGCGGTCGACCCGCACGCGTATGATCGCATCGGCCTGCCCGGCGGAGTCGGCGACCGAGCTGCCCGACTCCCGGAGGCGGCTGCGCAGCTGCACGACGAAGGGCGTGAGCTCATCCGTCGCTGACACGTGCACGCGGTCGAGTCCCTCGGGCAGCGTCACCGCGCCCTGCAGCCGGAATCCGCAACCAGGCAGTGCCGCAGCAAGCAGCAGCGCACATCCCAGTCGTGCCCAGGGTCGCGACATGGTCAGACCACGACGTTCGCAAGCTTGCCCGGCACGTAGACGAACTTGCGCACCGGACGCCCTTCGACGAAGCGCTGCACGTTCGCATCCGCCAGCGCGACCTCGCGCACCAGTTCCTCGCCCGCGTCGACCGGCACCGTCACGCGGCCGCGCAACCTGCCGTTCACCTGCACGACCACCTCGATGCTCTCGCGCTCCAGCGCCTGCGGGTCGACCGCGGGCCAGCGCTCGTCGACGACGGCGGTGTCGTGGCCGAGTTCGCGCCAGAGTGCGTGGCAGGCATGCGGCACGACCGGCGAGAGGACCCGCACGACGATGTCGAGCGCCTCGTGCATGATCGCCCGTCCCTGCGGCGAGTGGTCGTCGGCGCGCGCGAGTGTGTTCATCAGTTCCATGACCGAGGCGATCGCCGTATTGAAAGTCCGCCGACGACCGATGTCCGTCGTGACCTTGGCGAGCATCTCGTGGATCTGGCGTCGCAGGTCGCGCTGTGGCGCAGTGAGCGCCGGGCGGTCGACTGCGCCGCCGCGACCCTGGCTCACGTGCTGGTGCACGGCCTTCCACAGGCGCTTCATGAAGCGGAACGCGCCCTCCACGCCCTCGTCCGACCACTCGAGCGTCTGCTCCGGGGGAGCCGCGAACATCATGAACAGGCGCGCCGTGTCCGCGCCGTAGCGCTCCACCAGCGCCTGCGGGTCGACGCCGTTCCCCTTGGACTTCGACATCGTCCCTATGCCACCCGACTCCACCGGCAGGCCGTCCGAGCGCAGCACGGCGCCGACGCGCGCCCCGCGCTCATCGATCCGCACGTCCACGTCGGCGGGATTGAAGTACGCGATGCGTCCCGAGGACGGTTTCCTGAAGAAGATCTCGTTCAGCACCATGCCCTGCGTGAGCAGGTTGGTGAACGGCTCCTTCGTGTCCGTGAGCCCAAGGTCCTGCATCACGCGCGTCCAGAAGCGCGAATAGAGCAGGTGCAGGATCGCGTGCTCGATGCCGCCGATGTACTGGTCGACGGGCATCCAGTATCGCGCGCGTTCGTCGACCATCGCGCGGTCGTTGCCCGCGCTCGCGTAGCGGAAGAAATACCACGACGAGTCCACGAACGTGTCCATGGTGTCGGTCTCGCGGCGTGCCGGGCGCCCGCACTTCGGACAGCTGCAGGCGAGGAACGCGGCGGACTTCGCCAGCGGATTGCCACTGCCGTCCGGGACGAGGCCCTCCGGGAGCACCACCGGCAACTGGTCGTCCGGCACCGGGACGTCGCCGCAGGCCTCGCAATGGATGAGCGGGATCGGGCAGCCCCAGTAGCGCTGGCGCGAGACGCCCCAGTCGCGCAGGCGATAATTCACGCGGCGTTTGCCACGGCCCTGTGCCTCGACGAACTTCGCGTACGCGTCGAAGGCCTCGTCGAAGTCGAGGCCGTCGAACTGACCCGAGTTGATCAGCCGGCCATGCTCGACGAACGCGCCCGAATCCAGGTCGACGAGTCCGCCGTCCTCCGGCTGGATGACCTGGTGAATGCGCAGACCGAAGCGCCGGGCGAACTCCCAGTCGCGCTGGTCGTGCGCAGGCACCGCCATGACCGCGCCGGTCCCGTAGCCCATCAGTACGAAGTTGGCGACCCACACCGGGATGCGCTCCCCCGTGACGGGGTGGATCGCATCGATGCCGAGCGGCATGCCGCGCTTCTCCATCGTCTCGAGGGCCGCTTCGGTCGCCCCCGTGCGCTGACACTCGGCGAGGAACGCCTGCAGGTCGGGATTGCCGGTGGCGGCGTGCTGCGCGAGCGGGTGCTCGGCCGCGACGGCCATGTACGTGACCCCGAACAGCGTGTCGGGTCGCGTCGTGTAGATGCGCAGGCGTTCGTCGCGACCCACGACCTCGAAGTCGATCTCGAGGCCCTCCGAGCGCCCGATCCAGTTCTGCTGCATCACCCTGACGCGCTCGGGCCAGCCCGGCAGTGCCTCGAGCGCGCCGAGCAGGTCCTCCGCGTACTGCGTGATGCGCAGGTAATACATCGGGATCTCGCGCTTCTCGACGATCGCGCCGGTGCGCCAGCCACGCCCGTCGATGACCTGTTCGTTCGCGAGCACGGTCTGGTCGACCGGGTCCCAGTTGACGACACCCGTCGTGCGATAGGCGATGCCCTTCTCGAGCATGCGCAGGAAGAGCCACTGGTTCCAGCGGTAGTACTCGGGCCGGCAGGTCGCGACCTCCCGGGTCCAGTCGATGCCGAAGCCGAGCGACTTGAGCTGCCGCTTCATGTATTCGATGTTGTCGTAGGTCCACTTCGCCGGCGGCACCCCGTTCGCCATCGCCGCGTTCTCGGCCGGCAGGCCGAACGCGTCCCACCCCATCGGCTGCAGGACGTTGCGGCCCTGCATGCGCATGTAGCGCGTCAGTACGTCGCCGATCGTGTAATTGCGCACGTGCCCCATGTGCAGACGCCCGCTCGGATACGGGAACATGCACAGGCAGTAGTACTTCTCGCGGCCCGGGTCCTCCGTCACGACGAACGAGCGGTGCTCATCCCACCAGGCCTGAGCCTCGTGTTCCACGATG
The DNA here is from genome assembly GCA_018059685.1 of Steroidobacteraceae bacterium. Classification (GTDB taxonomy): domain Bacteria; phylum Pseudomonadota; class Gammaproteobacteria; order Steroidobacterales; family Steroidobacteraceae; genus RPQJ01. The sequence goes on from JAGOXN010000075.1 coordinate 5,920, forward strand.
GAGGGTTCGTAACGTTCCTGCATGATCGAGGCTGCCCGACTGGGACGAACGACAGAGGATAACCGACGGTGCGGCCGGGACTAAACGGATGCGTAGCGCACGATCCCGTCGCCGTCCGTGAACTTGCGCAACAGGCCCTCGCCGCACAGGTAGTTGAGGTGTGCGACCGCCTCTCCGATGGCCAGCAGGCGGTGGAATCCGCGCGGCACGAGCCGGAACATGGTCGGGAGGGCCTCGAACGCGGTGCGCGGTTCGCCGCAGAAATCCTGCAGCGCCGCGAGCTGCTGCCGGTGGTGTCCCGCGAGTTCCCCGAGGCGACGATCGAGCCCGACGAAAGGCCGCCCGTGTGACGGCAGCACCAGGCTGCGCGGATCGCACTCCGCGAGGCGCTCGAGCGAGGCCAGGAACTCCTTGAGCGGATTGGCCTCCGGCGCGCTGGAAGGCACGCTGACGTTGGGGGATATGCCTGGCAGCACCTGATCACCGCTGATCAGCAGCCTGCGTTCGGCGTCGTACAGGCACAGGTGTCCCCGGCAGTGCCCCGCGGTCTCCACGACGTGCCACCGGCCGAGCCCTGCCTCGATGACCTCCCCATCGACGGGGCTCGCTGCGAGCGGCGCCACTCGATCGAACCACCGGCCGCGATCGCCCCGGGGCAGCGCGGGTGCACCCGCCATCTCGGCGCCATGCGAGCGCATGAAAGCACGGACACGCTCCCCGACCGCCGCCGGATCGGCGCGCACGAAATCCTGCGCCCCGCGATACGCCTGCGCGGACATCCAGAGATCGGCACCGTGGCGCTCGGCAAGCCACGTCGACAGCCCCATGTGATCCGGATGGTCGTGAGTCACGAGTATCCTGCCGAGCGGCCGGCCACCCAGGACCCGTTCCTCGAGGAGCAGCCAGGCCTCGCGGCATACGTCCACCGGCATGCCCGTGTCGACGAGCATCCAGCGCTCGCCGTCGTCGAGCAGCCATACGTTGATGTGGTTGAGCTCCATCGGCAGCGGAATGCGCAGCCACTGCACGCCGTCGACGATCGTCCGCGCCGCGCCGACGCCGGGCGGATCCGCCGCTAAATACTGCAGTGCGTGCCGCCGGGGCGGGAAGCGCTCCCCCTCCGGCGTGAGCGGGTCGCGGCGCTCGCTCATCGCGCCTTCCCGGGTGAAACCCCGCGCAGCGAGGGCCACAGCCCCGCGAGGAGGCCGAGCCACGCAAGCAGCAGCAGCGGCAGGTTGCCTGTGCGCACGTACGGCGTGAGGCCGGAGCGTGGCGTCACTTCCCCCGTCAACACCCCCGGTTCGAACTGCGGCAGGCTGCCCTGCAGCGAGCCGTCGTACCCGACGAGCGCCGTCACGCCGTCGTTGGTTGCGCGCAGCATCGGCCGGCCGGTCTCGAGCGACCGCATCCGGCTGATGTCGAGGTGCTGGTGCGGGGCCGTCGAATTGCCGAACCAGGCGTCATTGGTCACGTTGACGAGCAGCGTGGACTCGCGCGCGAGCCGGAGCTGCTCCGAGGCGTAGGCATCCTCGTAGCAGATCGTGGGCGCCAGCCGCTCACCCGCGACCGCGATCGGCGACTGCCGCTCCGGTCCCGCCTCGAAATCGGAATACGGCAGGTTCATCAGCCGCATCCATTCGCGCACGGCGCGCGGCACCGGGAAGAACTCGCCGAACGGCACGAGCCTGCGCTTGTAGTACCACTGTTCCGCGGGCGAGTAAGCCACGATGGCGTTGTAGTAGGCGCCGGTCTGCGGATCGCGTCGCAACAGACCCGTCAGGAGCGAGGTCCCGTGCTCGCGGGCGAGCTCGCGCACGCCTCGCAGGTAGTCCTCGAGGTCGCTCGCGAGCGCGGGCAGCGCCACCTCGGGCCACACGACCAGGTCGACGCCGAGGTACGGTCGCGTGAGATCGAGGTACAACGCGAGCGTCCGCTCGCGCTGACCCGGTTCCCATTTCATCGATTGCGGAACGGCGCCCTGCACCAGGGCAACCGACACGCGGGTGCCGCGTGGCTCGGTCCATTGCACGCGCGTCAGGGCCGCGCCCGCGAGCCAGACGACGGCGAGCACGCCCGCCGCGGCGATCCGCGACCTGCGATCTCCCAGGATCAACGTTGCGATCGTGCCGGCCGAAATGGCCACGGCGAGGCCCACGGCATAGACGCCGCCGAGCGGTGCGTAGCCGCGCAACGGGGTAGCGAGCTGGCTGTAGCCCAGCGCGAGCCAGGGAAATCCGCTCAGGAACCAGCCCCTCAGCCACTCGATCAGTGTCCACCCTGCCGGCACCAGTACCATCCAGCGCAACGCACCGTCGCGAGGACCGAAGCGCGCGACGACGTAGCCGAGCGCGGCCGTGTAGCTGCCCATGATGGCGACCAGTCCGAGCATCAGGAACGCCGCGATCCAGATCGGCGCCTGCCCGACGAGGTGGATGCTGTGGTAGAGCCAGTACGTGCCGGCGAGGAACGTGCCGCCGGTGAACAGGAACCCGCGCCAGGCCGCGACCCGCGGCACGGTGCCGTCCCACAGCAGAATCAGCATCGCGGGACACAGCAGGCCGAGGACGAAGAAACCGGTCGGCGCGAACGCGAGCGCCAGGATGGCTCCGGCCGGGGCGGCGACCCAGTGCCCGCGCCGCCGCAGGAACGCCCGGATCGATGCCGCGGCGTCCGTTACGGCCACCCTGCCCGGGGTGTCGATGGGCTGCTGCGGATGGCTCAATCTGGACCAGGCGAGCGCAGTTCGAGGTCGCGCGGCGTCGTGACCCTGAGGACCTCGATGCGGCGGCGGTCGGCACGCTGCACCTTGAGCTCGAGGCCGCCGATCTCGATCGCTTCGCCACGCCGCGGCATGCGGCCGAGTTCGTGGAGCACTAGACCGCCGATCGTGTCGTATTCCTCGTCCGAGAAGCGCGTGCCGAAGGCACGGTTGAACTCGTCGATGCGGGTGAGCGCGGGCACCGTGAACACCCGCTCGCCCTCCTTGCGGATGCCTTCGCCCTCGTCGACGTCGTACTCGTCGCCGATGTCGCCCACGATCTGCTCGAGCACGTCCTCGATGGTGAGCAGCCCCGACACGCCACCGTACTCGTCGACCACGATCGCCATGTGGTTGTGGCTGACGCGGAATTCCTTGAGCAGCACGTTCAGGCGCTTGCTCTCCGGGATGAACACCGCGGGGCGCAGGCACTCGCGGATGTCGAACTGGCCGGCCTCGCCCTGGGCGAAATAGCGCAGCAGGTCCTTGGCGAGGAGGATGCCGGCAACCTCGTCGCGGTCTTCGCCGACGACCGGGAAGCGCGAATGGCCGGACTCGATCACGACGGGCAGGATCCTCTCCGGCGGCTCGTCGCGCTGGATCACGACCATCTGGGAGCGGGGCACCATCACGTCCCGTACCTGGATCTCGGACACCTGCAGCACGCCCTCGAGCATCGCGAGAACGTCGGCGTCGATGAGGCCGCGATCGCGCGCATCGATGAGCACATCGGCGAGTTGCGCGAGGTCGCGCGGCTCGCCGGACAGGGACTCGAAGAGGCGGCGCAGCCAGCCGCCCGCCGCACCGCGGGGATCGTCACTCATGTCTTCGCGGGGGTCGCTGGTCGATAGGGATCCAGATACCCGAAACCACGCAGGATTTCCACCTCGAGGCGCTCCATGGCTGCAGCCTCGCGCCGGGCGAGGTGGTCGTGTCCGTGCAGGTGCAGGACGCCGTGGACGATCATGTGCGCCCAGTGGGCCTCCGGGGCCTTGTGCTGCCGCCTCGCCTCCGCGGCCACGACCGCGGCGCAGACGACGACGTCGCCGAGCGCGCCCGCGAGCTCGCGCTCCGCGCGCGAGGCCGGAAACGACAGGACGTTGGTCGGGCGGTCCTTGCCCCGGAAGCGGCGGTTCAGCGCGCGACTCTCCGCGGCACCCACGACGCGGATGCAGACGGCGGCCCGGCGCGTCGCGCGCTCGCCACCCGGGGCGCGCCCGGCCACCGCATGCGCGGCCCGCGCCCAACGCCGCAGCGCGACCAGGCCTGGCACCCATGGACGGCGCACCGCGACCTGGGTCTCGACCTCGAGCCCCGAGGACGTGAGCTGCCCGCTCAAGCGTCGGGCCCTTCGGCGGACGCCAGGCGCTCGTACGCCTGCACGATCCGCTGCACCAGCGGATGGCGCACGACGTCGCGCGCGTCGAAGAAGGTGAAGGCGACGCCTTCCACGCCCCGCAGCACCTCGATGGCGTGGCGCAGCCC
>JAGOXN010000076.1 GCA_018059685.1 Steroidobacteraceae bacterium
TCCATGCGCTCGACCATCGGGGGCACGGTCGATCCGAGGGAAGGCGTTCCAACATCGGGCGATTCGCGGGGGTCGTATCGGATCTCGGCGAACTCATCGTGCGTGCGCGCCGCGATCATCCCGGCGTACCGACGTTCCTGCTCGGCCACAGCATGGGTGGCGCGATCGCATTGGCCTGTGCGCTCGAGCATCAGGCCGAACTGCGCGGCCTGGTGCTCTCGGCGCCAGCGCTGGCGTCGAACGAGCGAGTGCCGCCGCTCAGGCACCTGCTGCTGCGCCTGCTCTCGCGCATTGCGCCCGACATGGGCGTGTTGAATCTGCCTGCGGAGGCCGTCAGCCGCGAACCGGCCGTCGTCGCGGCCTACGCGCAGGATCCGCTGGTCTACCGGGGCGCCATCCCCGTGCGGACCATGGCGGAACTCGTTGCGGCGATGGCCAGGTTCCCCGCGCGGGCGTCGGAGTTGCACCTGCCCGTCCTCGTGCAGCACGGCACCGGCGATCTGCTCGTGCCGCTCGCGGCCTGCGAGCCGATCTACGACCGCCTCGGTGATGCGCGGATGCGCACGGTGAAGCGGTATGACGGCCTGTACCACGAGGTGTACAACGAGCCGGAACGGGACCGGGTCATCGCCGATCTGCTGGAGTGGCTCGACGCTCAACTCTGAACGCCGCTCCCGCGGCGCGCGAGCGGCCCGCCGGCCAGCAGTGCGCGTGTCTCGGTCTCGACCTTGCGCGCGCCCTCGTCCAGCAGGTATTCGCGGAACGCAGCGGCGGCCGGTGGCAGCCAGCGCTCCGGGTGGTGCACCACGTACCAGGTGCGCACGATCGGCGTGTAATCGACATCGAGCCGCACGAGCGCGCCGCTCCCGAGTTCGAGGAACAATGTGTGCACGGACGTCAGGCTGATGCCGAGCTGCGACATCACCGCGTGCTTCGCCATCTCGTTGCCACTCACGGTGAGTCGTTCGCGCGGGACGATGCGGTGCATGGCGAGAAAGGCGTCGAGCATGGTCCGCGTGCCGGACCCCGGCTCGCGCTGCACGATGCACTCGTGACGCAGTTCGATCGGGGCGATGCCGCGCTCTGCGGCGAGAGGATGCCCGGGCCAGGCAATGATCACGTGCGGATTGCTCGCGAACGGCTCGCGGGTCAGCGGGTCGCCGCTTTCGGTCGCGCCGCCCGCAGACGACTCCGGGCCGCGCCCCATCAGCGCGAGGTCGACTTCGCCGGCGAGCAGGCGGCGCACCAGCTCGTCGCGCGGCGACACCGCCATGTGCACGGCGATGCCCGGCGCCAGCCGACGAAACTCGGCCAGCAGCGGCGGGAGGATGTGGGTCCCCGTGGCGAGGATGCCAAGGTGCAGGGTCCCGTCGTCCCGCTTGCGCAGGGCGTCCATTTCCTTGGCGAGTATCCCGAGTCGCATGTGCACATCGTTCGCCGCCGCGAGCGCACGTTCGCCGGCGGCAGTTAGTTTCAGGCGGCGACCGATCCGGTCGAACACCGGAGCTCCCAGGACTCGTTCAAGCTGTTGAATCTGCTGGGTAATCGCGGGACCCGTCATGAACAGGCACTGGCTGGCCCGTGTCATCGTGCCGTTCTCCGCCACGGCCTTGAGGGTCTCGAGCTGGCGCAGACTGAGGTGGCGTTGATTCATAAGTATCGCTAACTATTACATATAGAGATGCTAAGTATCAATTAATAACAGACCGCCCTACAGTCCCTCCACACGACGCGGACTGCGACAGGAGGGCGGTTTCATGTCGAAGACGGACGGTTTTGCTGGCACCAATCCCGGCCAGCGCACCACGGGCAATACGGCCGCTCGCTACAAGGCGGGCGTGCTCAAGTACAAGGAGATGGGCTACTGGGTTCCGGGCTACAGCCCCAAGGACACGGATCTCATCGCCGTGTTCCGCATCACGCCGCAGGAGGGTGTGGACCCGGAGGAGGCCGCCGCCGCGGTCGCCGGCGAGTCGTCGACGGCAACCTGGACCGTCGTGTGGACCGACCGTCTCACCGCCTGCGAGAACTATCGTGCCAAGGCCTACGAGGTGCAGCCGGTTCCCGGTCTCGAGGGCCAGTACTTCGCGTGGATCGCCTACGAGCTCGACCTGTTCGAGGAAGGCTCGATCGCAAACCTCACCGCCTCGATCATCGGCAACGTCTTCAGCTTCAAGCCGCTCAAGGCTGCGCGCCTCGAGGACATGCGCCTGCCGGTCGCGTACGTGAAGACCTTCCGCGGTCCGCCGACGGGGATCGTCGTCGAGCGCGAGCGACTCGACAAGTACGGTCGCCCGCTGCTCGGCGCGACCATCAAGCCGAAGCTCGGGCTGTCCGGCAAGAACTACGGACGGGTCGTGTACGAGGCGCTGCTCGGCGGGCTCGACTTCACCAAGGACGACGAGAACATCAACTCCCAGCCCTTCATGCACTGGCGCGACCGGTTTCTTTTCTGCATGGAAGCCGTGCAGAAGGCCCAGGCCGCGAGCGGCGAGGTCAAGGGTCATTACCTCAACATCACCGCGGGCACGATGGAGGAGCTGTACAGGCGCGCCGAGTTCGCGCGCGACCTCGGGTCCGTGATCATCATGGTGGACCTGATCATCGGCTGGACCGCGATCCAGTCGATCTCGAACTGGGCGCGTGACAACGACATGATCCTGCACATGCACCGTGCGGGGCACGGCACGTACACGCGGCAGAAGAACCACGGTGTTTCCTTCCGCGTGATCGCGAAGTGGCTGCGGCTCGCGGGCGTCGACCACCTGCACGCGGGCACGGCGGTCGGCAAACTCGAAGGTGACCCGCTCACCGTGCAGGGCTACTACAACGTCTGCCGCGACGCCTGCACGAAGCAGGACCTGCCCCGAGGCCTCTTCTTCGACCAGGACTGGGCCGGCATCCGCAAGGTGATGCCCGTGGCCTCGGGCGGCATCCATGCCGGACAGATGCACCAGCTGCTCGAGCTGTTCGGCGACGACGTGGTGCTCCAGTTCGGCGGCGGCACCATCGGCCACCCGATGGGCATCCAGGCAGGCGCCACGGCGAACCGCGTCGCGCTCGAGGCGATGGTTCTCGCGCGCAACGAGGGCCGCGACATCGCGAACGAGGGTCCGCAGATCCTCGCACAGGCCGCGAAGACCTGCAGGCCGCTCGAGGCCGCGCTCTCGACCTGGAAGGACGTCACGTTCAATTACGCATCCACCGACACCTCGGACTTCGTGCCGACGGTGAGCGTCGCCTGAGGAACACGCCATGCGCATCACACAAGGCACCTTCTCGTTCCTGCCGGACCTGAGCGACGCGCAGATCGCGGCCCAGGTCGAGTACGCGCTCGCGCAGGGCTGGGCGATCTCGGTCGAGTTCACGGACGACCCGCACCCGCGCAACACCTACTGGGAGATGTGGGGCATGCCCATGTTCGACCTCGAGGACGCGGCGGGCGTGCTCGCCGAGGTCCGCGAGTGCCGCAAGGCGCACGAGGACTGCTACGTCAAGGTCAATGCCTTCGACTCGACGCGCGGCTTCGAGACCATGCGCATGTCGTTCATGGTGCACCGCCCGAAGCAGGAAGCGCGCTACAGGTTGCGGCGCGAGGAATCCGCCGGACGCCTCGTCCGCTACACGCTCGAGCGCGTCCAGGGCGCTGCAGGGGCGGACCCATGGCAAAGTCGATCGACCTGAAGGCGTTGCTCGCCGAGTCCGGTGTCGGCGAGGTGCTCGATGAACTCGACCGCGAGCTCGTCGGACTCGTGCCGGTCAAGACGCGCATCCGCGAGATCGCCTCGCTGCTGGTCGTGGACAAGGCGCGCGCGGCACTCGGCGTCGCGGGCGCGAAGCCGTCGCTGCACATGTGCTTCACGGGCAACCCGGGGACGGGCAAGACCACGGTCGCGATGCGCATGGCGACGATCCTCCACCGGCTCGGCCACGTCCGCAAAGGGCATCTGGTCGCGGTCACGCGCGACGACCTCGTCGGCCAGTACATCGGCCACACGGCGCCCAAGACCAGGGACGTCCTGAAGCGCGCCATGGGCGGGGTGCTGTTCATCGACGAGGCCTACTACCTCTACCGGCCGGAAAACGAGCGCGACTACGGCCAGGAGGCGATCGAGATCCTGATGCAGGTGATGGAGAACCAGCGCGAGGATCTCGTGGTGATCCTCGCGGGCTACAAGGGTCGCATGGACACCTTCTTTCAGAGCAACCCCGGGCTCGGCTCGCGCGTGGCGCAGCACATCGACTTTCCCGACTACACCGTCGAGGAACTCGAGGCGATCGCGGAGCGCATGGTGACGGGGCTCGGGCTGCAGCTCTCTCCCGCGGCGCGCCTGGCGCTCGGCGAGTACCTGCGCCTCAGGCGGGAGCAGCCGAACTTCGCCAATGCGCGCTCGTTGCGCAATGCGCTCGACCGCGCGCGATTGCGCCAGGCCCGCCGCCTGCTCGAGGCGGGCCAGGTCGACGCCGCGATGCTGATGACAATTGAAGCGATGGACATCCGCGCGAGTCGCGTCTTCGGCGCCGCGCGCGGCCGATCGAACGCCGAGGAGGCTGCATGCTGAACCCGGGCTATACCACGATCTCGAAATTCCTGATCCAGCAGGTTCCGGAGGGCCCGCACGGTCGCGAACTCGCGGCGCTCCTGGTCGACGTCGCCGCGGTCATCAAGGCCATCTCGGCCGCGGTCGGCAAGGGTCCGCTGGTCGGCCTCGCCGGTCTCGCTGGCACGGACAACGTGCAGGGCGAGTCGCAGAAGAAGCTCGACGTGCTGGCCGACGAGCTCTTCACGCGCGGCGTGGAGTGGAGCGGCCTCGTGGTCGCGCTCGCCTCCGGGAGACGGGAGGGCGTGCATTTCGTCGAAGGTCACGGTCGCCTGGCCCTCGTGTTCGACCCGCTCGATGGTTCGAACAACCTCGACGTGAACCTGCCGGTGGGTTCGATCTTCTCGGTGCTTGCGCTGCCGGAGACCTCGCGCACGACCGAGGCAGTCCTGCAACAGGGATCGCGCCAGCTCGCGGCGGGCTATGCGATCTACGGGCCGTCGACGCAGGTGGTGATCACGGTCGGCCGCGGCGTGCACGGATTCACGCTCGACCGCGAGATCGGCAACTTCGTGCTCACGCACCCGGACATCCGCGTTCCGGACGAGGGCTCCGACTATCTCATCAACGCCTCGAACCGGCGCTTCTGGGAGCCGCCCATCACGCGCTACGTGGACGAGTGCAAGGCGGGCAGGGAGGGTCCGCGCGGGCGCGACTTCAACACGCGCTGGGTGGCTTCGATGGTGGCCGACGTGCACCGCATCCTGCTGCGCGGCGGGATCTACATGTACCCGCGCGACCAGAAGGCGGCCAACCGCGAAGGCCGGCTGCGGCTCCTCTACGAGGCGAACCCGATGGCGATGATCGTCGAGCAGGCCGGGGGCCTGGCATCGACGGGGCGTGGGCGCATCCTGGACATCGTCCCGGAGCGGATCCACCAGCGCGTGCCGGTGGTCCTCGGCACGCGCGTGGAGGTCGCGCGCGTGGAGCGCTACCACGCGGAGTTCGACCGGGGCGAGGACAAGCCCTACAGCTCGCCGCTGTTCGGCGAGCGGTCGCTGTTCACGAATGCCTGAACCTGGTCACGGAGACCCGACATGTCGGCGAGACATCCCATCATCGCGGTGACCGGTTCCTCCGGCGCCGGCACGACCACCGTGAAGACGACGTTCGAATGGATCTTCCGGCGCGAGATGATCGACGCCGCGATCGTCGAGGGCGACGCCTTCCACCGTTACGACCGCACGGCGATGCGCCAGGCCATGAAGGACGCGGAAGCGGGCGGCAACCGCAACTTCAGCCATTTCGGTCCCGAGGCCAACCTGTTCGGCGAGCTCGAGGAACTCTTCAAGAGCTATGCATTGAGCGGGCGCGGCCGCTCGCGCACCTATATCCACGACGCGGAGGAGGCCGCGAAGTACGGGGGCGAGCCTGGCACGTTCACGCCCTGGCAGGAGATCGGCGAAGGATCCGATCTCCTCTTCTACGAGGGGCTGCACGGGGCGGTGCAGACGGAGCAGCATGACGTTGCGAAGCACGTCGACCTCCTGGTCGGCGTCGCGCCCAGCATCAACCTCGAGTGGATCCAGAAACTGCACCGCGACCGCAGCCGGCGCGGCTATTCCACCGAGGCGGTGGTGGACACGATCCTGCGCCGCATGCCCGACTACGTGAACTACATCGTTCCCCAGTTCTCGCGCACGCACATCAATTTCCAGCGCGTGCCGACGGTGGACACCTCGAACCCGATCATCGCGAAGGACATCCCGACGGCGGACGAGAGCTTCCTGATCATCCGGTTCGCCAATCCGCGCGGCATCGACTTCCCCTACCTTCTCTCCATGGTCCACGACTCCTTCATGTCACGGCCGAACACGCTCGTCGTTCCGGGCGGCAAGCTGCCGCTCGCCATGCAGATCATCCTCACGCCGCTGATCCTGCGCATGATGGACACCAAGAAGCGGGCGTATTAGGGGACATTCTGATTTTCCGGAAATGGGGACATTCCGATTTTCCGGCCACCGCGCCGGAAAATCAGAATGTCCCCATTCCGGCGGAATGTCCCCATTTCCTCGGCCGGGCCGGACGCATGTAATGGCGTCATGGATGCGCGTGGGGACTGGCACTGCCTCGGGGCGGACGAGGCGCTTGCCGCGGTCGATGCGACGCTGGCCGGCCTCGCGAGCGCCGAGGCCCGATCGCGCCTCGCGAAGTTCGGCCGCAACGTGCTGCCGTCGAAACCGCCGCCGGGCTGGCTCGCGATCGGCCTGCGCCAGCTGAAGAGCCCCCTCGTCTACGTCCTGCTCGCCGCGGCACTCGTCGCGCTCGCGCTCGGCGACCTGACCGACGCCGCTTTCATCGGCGTCGTGCTCGGCGTCAACTCGATCCTCGGCGGCTGGCAGGAGTGGCACGCCGAGCAGCAGAGCCAGGGGCTGAAGAAGCTGCTCCGCATCCGGGCCACCGTGCTGCGGGACGGCGCGTTCGTCGAAGTGGACGCCGAGGAACTCGTTCCGGGCGACATCGTACAGGTCGAGAGCGGGCAGCGAATTCCTGCCGATCTGCGGCTCACCGACGCCCGTGGACTCGAGGTGGACGAGGCGCTGCTCACCGGCGAATCGCTGCCCGTGGGCAAGGACGCGCTCTGGACGGGCCGACCGGACACCGCACTCGGCGACCGCCGCAACATGCTCTTCGCCGGATCGACGACGGCACGCGGCCGCGGGCGCGGCGCAGTCGTCGCCACGGGCACGGCGTCCGTGATCGGCGGCCTCGCGATTGCGATGGCCGAGACCGTCAGCGGCAAGCCGCCGCTCATCGAGCGCATGGAGCGCTTCAGCCGGGCCATCGCCCTGATCGTGCTCGCGGCCGCCGTCGTGATCGGACTGGTCGGCGTCCTGCTGCACGGCCAGGGACTCGCGACCATGTTCATCTTCGGTGTTGCGCTCGCCGTGTCGGCGATCCCGGAGGGCTTGCCGGTGGCGCTGACCGTGACGCTCGCGATTGCCTCGCGCCGCATGGCCGCGCGCGGCGCGATCGTGCGCAGCCTGCCCGCGGTGGAAGGTCTCGGCAGCTGCACCTTGATCGCCAGCGACAAGACCGGGACGCTCACCTGCAACGAACTCACGGTGCGCGAGCTTCGGATCGCAGGCGGCGGGGTCTATGAGGTCACGGGCGCCGGCTACGTACCGGAGGGTCGCCTGGTGCCGCGCCCGGCTGGCGACAGCGATTCCGGATTGCGCGGCGCGCTCGAGATTGGTGTCGCGTGCAACGAAGGCGACCTGCGGCGTCGCGGGGAGTCCTGGACCTGGCGCGGCGACCCGACCGACGTGGCGCTCCTTGCGCTCGCGATCAAGGGCGGCGTCGACCGCGACGAACTGCTGGCGCGGCTGCCGCGGGTCAACGAGATCCCGTTCGAGCCTGACGGGCGGTACTCGGCGAGCTTTCACGCGCGCGACGACGCGACATGGATCGCCGTCAAGGGCGCGCCCGAGCGCGTCCTCGCCATGTGCCGCCTCGAGCCTGCGCAGGCCGAGGCCGTGCGGGCATCCGCCGTGGACATGGCGGCGCGCGGCCTGCGCGTCATCGCGCTCGCCTCCGGGTGGCTGGAGCGGGTGACGGATTCCGGGAGGGCGCCGCCCGCACCCCGTGACCTCGAGTTTGCGGCGCTCGCGGGCCTGATCGATCCGCTGCGGCCCGGTGTACGGGAGGCGATCGCGCGCAGTCGCGAGGCCGGCATACGCGTCGCGATGGTCACGGGCGATCACCCCGTCACCGCGCTCGTGATCGCGCGTGAACTCGGCATCGCGACGCGACCGGACGAAGCCGTGACGGGTGCGGAGCTCGCCGCTGGCGGCACGGAGGCGCTGGCCGCGGCCGTCGGGCGCGCGACGGTCTTTGCGCGCGTGACTCCCGAGCAGAAGCTGTCGATCGTCGAGGCGGCGCAGGCGGCCGGTCACTACGTCGCGGTGACCGGCGACGGCGTCAACGATGCCCCGGCGCTGCGGCGCGGCAACATTGGCGTCGCGATGGGCCGGGGCGGCACCGACGTGGCGCGCGAGGCATCGGACCTCGTGCTGAGCGACGACAACTTCGCGACCATCGTCCACGGCATCGAGGAAGGCCGCATCGCCTACCGCAACATCCGCAACGTCGTCTACCTGCTGGTCGCCGCGGGCATCGCCGAGGTGCTGACGGTGGGGCTGGCGGTCCTGGCGGGCCTGCCGCTGCCGCTGCTGCCGGTCCAGCTCCTGTGGCTCAACCTCGTGACCAACGGCATCCAGGACGTCGCCCTCGCATTCGAACGCGGTCACGGCGACGAGTTGCGCGCGCCGCCGCGCCGCCCCGGCGAATCGATCTTCGATCGGCTCATGGTCGAGCGCGGTCTCGTCGCCGGGATCTGGATGGCAGGACTCGGATTCCTCTCCTTCGCGGGCATGCTTCAGGCCGGGCTGCCGGTGGAGGAGGCGCGCAACCAGCTGCTGCTGCTCATGGTCCTGATGCAGAACGTCGACGCCTTCAACGCCCGTTCCGAGACGCTGCCCGTGTTCCGCAACCCGGTACGCAACAATCCCCTTCTGGTCGTCGGTGTCGCGATGGCCCTGCTACTGCACCTTGCGGCGATGCATGCGCAGCTGCCGCAGCAGGTGCTGCGCCTCGGCCCCCTGCATACGCTCGAATGGACGTTCCTGCCGCTCCTCGCGCTGTCCCTGCTCGCGGTGATGGAACTGCACAAGCTCTCGTGGAAATGGCGCCGACGGACCACGTCGTCCTAAACTTCCGGCTCGCCCGACTTACCCGGTTCATACGGCTTGCGAGGATTCCCGATGTCGCTCTACCAGGCTGGCCTGCTCGCACCGATACCGCGTCTCGCGCGCTACCTGACCTTTGGCCTGGCGCCGGGCGCGGAGCCGCGGGCTGCGCTGCAGCGGCTCGCCGGAGCCGTCGACCCCGGCGCGACCGTCGTCGGCCTCGGGCGCTCGACCGTGCTGGCACTCGGCCGCGACATTCCAGGCCTGCGCGATCCCGCCGCGCGCTCGGGCCCCGGATTGGAGATCCCGTCGACGCCAGCCGCGCTGTGGTGCTGGTTGCGCGGCGACGATCGCGGCGAGCTCGTGCATCGCACACGCGAAATCGATTCCGCGGTATCTGGCGCATTCCGACTCGATGGGATCATCGACGCCTTCCAGTACGAAGACAGCCGCGACCTGACGGGCTACGAGGACGGTACGGAAAACCCGCAGGGCGAGGCGGCCGAAGAAGCCGCGCTCCTGCACGGCGCCGGGCCGGGCCTCGATGGTTCGAGTTTCGTCGCGGTCCAGCAGTGGGAGCATGACCTCGCGCGCTTCGGCGCGATGGCGCCCGGCAAGCAGGACGCGACCATCGGTCGGCGGCGCAGCGACAACGAGGAGATCGATGATGCGCCGCCGTCGGCCCACGTCAAGCGCACGGCACAGGAGAGTTTCGACCCCGAGGCGTTCGTCGTGCGCCGTTCGATGCCCTGGGCCGACGGGCCGCGGGTCGGGCTCGTGTTCGTCGCCTTCGGGCGTTCCTTCGATGCCTTCGAGGTACAGCTGAACCGAATGATCGGCGCGGAGGACGGCATCGTCGACGCCCTGTTCG
>JAGOXN010000077.1 GCA_018059685.1 Steroidobacteraceae bacterium
GGTTCTGCGCTTCTACGAGCATTTCGGCCTCGCTCCGGACCCGACCCGCAACGAATTGCCGGACCACCTCGTCAGCGAACTCGAATTCATGCACTACCTTGCGCATCGCGAGGCGGCAGCGTGGTCGAACGGGCTGGACCCGGGACCTTTTCGGCGTGCGCAGTGCGACTACCTTGCGCGGCAGCTCGGCCGCTGGGCACCGCGCCTGCACGGCCACCTGCTCGGGCAGGATGCACTTCCGTTCTTCGTCGAGGTGACCCGCCTGCTGGCGGCCTTCCTGGAATCGGAGCGAGACCTGCCCGGCGCAGCCCGCGCCGCGTAGCGCGGATCGTCCCACGAGTCGGACTGCGATCAGGATTGCGCCACGTTCGACGCGTCGCCGCCGCGTGGTCTTCGTCTCGCGCGTCGCCTGTCCCATTGGACTATGCATCGGCGCGCGGTGATTGCTACGCTGGCAGGACAACCCGGCGCCCCCGCCCCACGCGCACGCGTGTTCCGGAAGAGCGAACCGGTTCCGCTCGTGCACGTCATTTCCGTCGCAAGGAGAACACTGTGGCATTGCGCGTAGAAGCAACCCTCTTCGGTCCCGACACCCAGCAGTACGCCGGACAGGGCCAGGCGCGAATCACGCTCGACGCCATCGGCGCGCGCGCGGCACTTCTCGAGTCGATGGGTTTCGACGGCGTCACCACCGCCGAGGCGGGCCACGACCCCTTCCTGCCGGTCATGGCCGCCGCAGCGAGCACGAAGCGGCTCATCATGGGAACCAACGTCGCGATCGCCTTCCCGCGCAGCCCGATGGTCACGGCCCAGACGGCCTGGGATCTGCAGCACCTGTCGAATGGGCGATTCACGCTCGGCCTCGGCACCCAGGTGAAGGGCCACAACGAACAGCGCTACTCGACACCGTGGCCGGGCGCGCCGGGACCGCGGATGCGCGAATACCTGTTGTGCCTGCAGGCGATCTTCAAGAGCTTCCAGAACCCCGCCAAGCCCACCTTCTTCGAGGGGGAACATTACCGTTTCAAGCTGCTCCCGCCGTTCTTCAACCCGGGGCCCATCGACCACCCGCACGTGCCGCTCTACGTGGCGGCGGTCAATCCCTACATGGCACGCCTCTCGGGCGAACTCTGCGACGGGCTGCGCCTGCATCCGGTCGCCACCTTCCGCTACACGCGCGACGTGATCCTGCCGGCCATCGCGGACGGACTCGCGAAGAGCGGACGCACGATGGAACAGTTCGATCTCGTCGGCGCCCCGTTCATGGCACTCGGACGCGACGCGGATGAAGTCGAGAAGGCCAAGCAGAAGCTGCGCAACCAGATTTCTTTCTACGCCTCGACCCGCAGTTACCACGGCGTCCTCGCCCACCACGGCTGGGAGGACACCGGGGCCCGACTCCACCAGCTCTCGGTCGCCGGAAAGTGGGACCAGATGCCCGCCCTGATCACCGATGCGATGCTCGAGGAGTGGGCCATCATCGCGACCTACGATGGCCTGGTCGACGCGATACGCGCAAAGGCGAGGGACCTCTACCGGACCATTACGCTGGTCCTCGTCGACGAGGCCCGTCGCGACCCCGATCGGATGCGCGGTGCCGTCGAGCGCCTGCACCGGGATTGAGCGCTGCGCGGCCAGTCGAAGGAGCCTTGCCAATGAGCGAAGTACTGTACGAGCGCGATGGTGCGATCGCCACGGTCACGTTGAACCGCCCCGAGCGGATGAACACGATCTCTCACCCGATGCTGGTGGCGCTCTCCGAGGCGCTGCTCGAGGCGGGGCGTGACAGCGCGGTGCGCGCAATCGTCATCACCGGCGCGGGACGCGCGTTCTGTGCCGGCCTCGACCTCGGGGACGCGGCCAGTGCGGACGGTGTGAAGAAGGGTGGCTTCGCGCTCGCACCCACGCTCGACCTTCGCGACTTCCCACCGGTCGTGCTGCACCAGCTCGACAAGCCCGTCGTCTGCGCGATCAATGGCGGGGCCGCGGGCTTCGGCATCGACCTTGCCCTCGGCGCAGACGTCCGCGTATGCGCGAGCCATGCCAAGCTCGCCGTCACTTTCACCCGGCGCGGCATCATGCCCGAGACCGGGGGGACGTGGTACCTGCCCCGCCTGCTCGGCTGGTCGAAGGCCGCGGAGCTCATCCTCGGCGGACGCACGCTGACTGCAGCCGATGCCCTGGGACTCGGGCTCGTCAGTCGCGTCGTCGAAGCGGACGCGCTGCTGCCGGCGGCCCGCTCGATCGCAGATGAGTTCGCGGCCGGTGCACCGCTCGCCGTGCAGGCCTCGAAGCGCATGATGCGCGCTGCATTGACCGAGTCGTTTACCGACCACGTGGCGCGCGCCTACCTGCAGGTGCTGCCCCTGATGCAGAGCCAGGATTTCCGCGAGGGCTTCAGCGCATTCCTCGAGAAGCGCGCGCCGACCTTCCAGGGCCGCTGACATGGAGCCACTGCGCGGCCGCTGCCTGTGCGGTGACGTGCGCTATGCGGCCTCCGCGTCGACCGGCAGGATGTGGTACTGCCACTGTCGCGCCTGCGCGAAGACGAGCGGTGTCGGCTTCGGCACATGGATGGAGGTCGCGGACGTGCAGTGGGAATCGGACGACCGGCAGCGACGCCGTTGCGTCTCGTCAGCGGAACTGACGCGCTCGTTCTGCGGAACCTGCGGCGGTGTGCTGCCCGCACAGCGCCGCGACGGGAGCGCTGCCCTGCTCCCGGCCGGTGGCCTCGATGATGCCCAGGACCTGCAGCCGGGATGGCATGATTACGCTTCGCAGCGTGCAGACTGGCTGCCTGCCATTGCTGCCCTGCCCTGCCGTCCGGAATCACGCAGTCAACCGATCGCTGCTTCAGCCTCGGCTGACGTCCAGTTGCCGTCCCGCCGGCCGGACTCACCCGTGACTGGCAGTTGTCTCTGCGGCGCCATTGCGTTCACCATCGACTCGCCCCTGTCCGCGATGCGCGTCTGTCATTGCTCACGCTGCCGACGTCGATCGGGCAGCAGCTATTTCGTGGGCCTTGCGTGCGCGTCGTCCGGTCTGCGGTTCCTGCGTGGGGAAAGCCTGTCACGGAGCTGGCAGTTGCCTGCTTCCGCCCGCTACCTCGTGCGCTTCTGCGCCGAGTGCGGTTCCTCCGTCCCGTCGGTCATCGGGACCCGCGCTTTCATCGCGGCAGGCTCGCTCGACGCCGATCCGGGTGTGCGTACCCGCTGCCACATCTATTTCGCGTCACGCGCGAGCTGGACGGTCCCACAGGACGACCTGCCGCGTTTCGAGGAACTGCCGCCGCAGGATTTCGACTGGTCGGCCAGCGGCGCAACACCGTCGACGACCATCCAGGAGGACCGCGCATGAATGCGATCGACAGGCTCCTCGCCATCGAGGACATCAGGAACCTCAAGGCACGCTATTTCCGCTGCGTCGACAGCAAGGACTGGGAAGGCTTCAAGGCCGTATTTGCGCCCGACGCGAGCTTCGACGTCAGCGATGACCTGCCGGGTGGCGTGCTGCTGGGACTGGAGAAGATCACGGAGACCGTCAGCGCCTCGCTCGCAGGGTGCGTCACCGTTCATCACGGTCATTGCCCGGAAATCGAGATCACCTCGGACCGGACGGCCACGGGAATCTGGGCCATGGAAGACATGTTGCGCTGGAGCGAGAATTCGGCGCGCCCGAACCAGACGCTGCATGGCTACGGTCACTATCTCGAGACCTACGAGAAGGTCGACGGTCGCTGGCTGATCAGGACCTCACGACTGCGCCGGCTGCGCGTGGACGTTTCGACGGCGCCCTGAGCGCGCCACCCGCCCACGTCCGCTCATCCGGAAACTCCGGGTCCGGCGCATCCGTCCGTGCCGGTCCTGCAGGCCGGAATCAGGCGATCGAGATCAGCTTCTGCCCGTTGTGGGATCGCCGCTCGATGTCCAGTGTCACGAGCGCGAGCACGACCCATGCGCCGTGGAAGACGAGGCCGGCAAGGACGACGGCCAGTCCCGGCACCGGACCAATCGCCGCGCGGTCCAGGAACATCGGCATGCTGGTGACTGCAAACGGATGGATGGCGATCTTGCCGAAATAGGCCGCCGCCTGCACCAGGAGGATGAAGGCGTAGTTCTTGCGCAGGCGCCGCCCGACCGCGCGGACATAACTGATGTGGAATCGCGGATGAGCGTAGTCGCCCGCCAGCAGCGTGTTCCACTTGCCGTCCATGGTCACGCCCTCGCCCCGCAGGATCGGCACGTAGAAGTCGGTCTCGAGCAGCCGGCAGCGCGCGCGCCAGATGTTGAAATAGCGGTAGCGGCGGGCTTCGAGCAGCAGGAAGATGCCGATCAGGACTCCGACCAGGATCAGCGGCACCGGTGAAGCGTCCGGCCCCGCGTAGGTCAGCGACAGGGCGAGGCCCGTGGTCACGACCGTCCAGTTCGTCGTCTGGTCGAGCCGGGTGCGCCATGCGGTGCTGCGGTAGACCTCGCCGCGGTACAGGTGCGCGAGCGCCGTGAGCTCGGTCGCGTCGAAATGGGTCCTCGCCGGCTCCACGCGCGCACGCTGTTCCATGGCCCCCCCTGCCCTTGTGTCGCTGCGCCGCCGCGGATACCCGTCGACGCAACGAACAGGAAGGATAAGGCCCCTCGCCGCCCGGAAGCCATCCCGCTCGAACCGGGAAGGCCCGGCTCAGGCCCGCCGTCGGAGGTCGTCGTGCCTGCGACACAACCAACCCGCCATCGGGCCGGCGGACGCCTTGGCGTGTGCTCCAGATCGGTGCTGGACGGCGTCGAATCGCCTTCCGGCATGCAGCCGGCGAGAGTATCGTCGGAACACTGGAACGGATTGCCAAGGTGTCCAATGCGCTGCCCACCGTTTCTCTCGTTGCTTCTTGTCGCAGGCGGATTCGGCTTGTCCGCATGCGGCTCCTCGACTGACGGCCGCGCCGACACCGCGGACGACGCACCTGCAAAGGACGAGGCTCCTCAG
Source organism: Steroidobacteraceae bacterium (assembly GCA_018059685.1). GTDB lineage: Bacteria > Pseudomonadota > Gammaproteobacteria > Steroidobacterales > Steroidobacteraceae > RPQJ01. Next base: position 4,975 of record JAGOXN010000077.1, read on the forward strand.
GATGACGCCGCCTTGATGAGGCAGGCGGCCATCGAAGCAGGCATCCCGGCATCGGACGTGGAAGTTCCCGTCATCAGCGCCCGCACCTACACGACCGGCCATGCCCGGTTGAAGGTGAGTGGCCACTTCGACATCGACGCCAGTCCCGAGCTCGACACGAAGGCGAGCATTTCCGATGGCGGTTACACCTGGATCCAGTACGGCCCCTCCGGATCGGAAGTCCCCAACGCGACCGTCACGATTGGCAATGGGGACATGGGAATCTCCGTTGCCGTCGGGCGCTACGTCGCGACCGGCACGAGCACGGAGTGCTCGATGACGACGAGCGTGACCGCTGCGAAGGTCTCGGGACATTTCCAATGCCCGAAGGTTACCGGCTACAACCCGGCCGACGGCAGCATGGGCGACGTGACGATCGAGATCGACTTCGAAGCAAGCTCGTAGAGGACCGGATCGCCGCACGAGCCGCCGACCAACGACGCGGGATGTCCTGCATGCGCGGTGCAGCGCGGCCCAGCGCCGCCAGTCGCTTGCCTGACCGTATCCGGACGAACACGCGTGGCATCCGAGAAGCTTTGGGCGGCCGCGCACCGCAGTCTGGCTCGCGATCTGGCTGGGCACGGTCGGGCAGGATCAGTCGTGGCCGCTGCGACCCAGTGCGCCACCTGCACGACACGCGGGAGTCGACAAGGCAGGCTGATTGGGGAACACTCGCGACGCCCTGTACCTGGAAAAGTATCGGTTCCGGCCCTGCGCCGCGCGTACGGCCGGCCTTCGACACCTGCACACGAGGCGTGTCTGGCATGAGATTCCGATGGAATGGGCGGGCGAGGCGGCCCCTGCTCGTTACCGTGTTCGTCGCTGCGCTGTTGCCGGCGGCTTCGCTCCTCGGCGCAGGTCCGTCCGGCACGCCCGCCACGTCGACGCAGGACGCGGGCGCCGCAGCTCAGGTACTCACTGACTCCCAGCGCGAGGCGGCTGGGCTGCTCAAGGCGATGACGCAGCACCTTGCGGGGCTCGAGTCGTTCAGCTTCGCCTTCCGCGACGGCTACGACGTCGTGCAGCCGACCGGCCAGAAGATCGAGTTTGGCGAGGCTCGCCGCGTGACCGTGGCCCGCCCCGACCGGCTGCGCGTCGAGGAGGTCTCGAGCGACGGCACGCATGACCTTGCGCTCTTCGACGGGCACCACATATCCATCCTGAATGCCGAGGAGGGCGTCTTCGCGCAGGCGCCCCAGCCCGGAATCCTCGACGACGCGATCGCGTACTTCGTGCGCGATCTGCGGCTGCGGATGCCGCTCGCGCTGCTGCTGACGACGCGCCTGCCGGAATCCCTGCCGGGTCGGCTGCGGTCAATCGACTACGTCGAGCGAACGGAGATCCTCGGCCGGCCGGCGCACCACATCGCGGGCCGCGCCGAGAACGTCGACTTCCAGTTCTGGATCGAGGATGGCGAACGACCATGGCCATTGCGCGTCGTCATCACCTACGTGAACTCGCCGGGTCAGCCGCAGTTCTGGGCCAACTTCGCGGAATGGAACACGAACCCGGCGCTCGCGAAGAGCACGTTCGAGTTCACGCCCCCACCGGGCGCGCGGCGGATTGCCTTTGCCGTCCAGGTCCGGCGCGACGCCGGGACCGCGCAATTGCCGGACGCGAGCGGGGAGGTGCGGCCATGACTGCGGCGTCAGCATGGGGACGGCTGTCGATCAGCCTGGCGGTGGCGATGACGCTCGCACTGTTCGCGATCGGCGAAGCCGATGCCCGAGGTGCGCGCGGTGGCGGTGGCGGGCGCGGCGGTGGTTTCTCACGCCAGGGTCCCGCGGCCGGCGGAGGATTTTCGCAGCGCAGCCCCAGCACTGCGTCGCGTCGCGACACGGCCAGACCGGCGACGGCGGACCGCAGCGCCGCCTCGACACGGGGCACCGTCCCGGCGCCACCAGAAAGCACACGTCCACCTGCGGGCACACGTCCACCCGCAGGCGAGCGGCCACCGGCTGGAGAGAGGCCGCCTGCCGGCGAACGTCCGCCCGCTGGAGCGCGACCTCCTCCCGGCCAGAGGCCACCGCCTCCGGTGGTCGTCGTGCCGCCGCCACCGCCACCCGGTTACTACGGCGGGGGCTGGGACTATTACGATGATGACGACTGGATCGCCGGCGTCGTCGTCGGCACCGCGATCATCGGGAGCGCTGCTGCCATCGCGGACGAGGAGTCAGAATCGACGACGACCACCACGACCACGACGACATATGGGGCAGTCCTGCCCTGTGATCCGGCCGTCACGACGATCGACAACGTGACGTACTACCAGTGCGGGTCACAGTACTTCGTGCAGGCCTACGGCGGCAGCGGACCGATCTATATGCCGGTGCCGCCACCGGGGTGAAGTCCTGCGGTGACCCGACCGGTCAAGCAGACCCGCGGACCGCATCCAAGGGAAGCTTGGGCGGACGACCTTCAGGTTCAGGTACCCGCAGCGTCCTCACCAGTGTCGGCCTTGTCGCCCTCGTCCTTACCGCCCTCGTCCTTGGCGCCCTCGTCCTTTCCGTCGTCGTTGCCACGACTTTCCTGCTTAGTGTCGCGCTTATCCTGGCGACACTCGGGCCGCGATTCTTCGTCACCCGCCTTGCACTCGCGCTTCTCCTCCCGGGCCCCCTGACGATCTTCGCGCCGGTCGCCACGCCGGTCCATGCCGCTCGTCTGCGCGTACGCTCCCGTCGTCAATACGACCCCTGAGAAGGTCAGGATTCCGAGTGCGGTGAGGATCGTCAGTTTCTGCCGCATTTCCGCCGCTCCTGTGTTGCCATCGTTACAAGACATGGGCCAGGAAACCACGTCAGCTGCGTCGATATCATCCCGGGCGACGGCATCACACACGCTCTACCGGGTCGGTTCGCCGAGATGCCGATCGAACCAGTCCCGGGTCGCCTGCTCAACCGGCAGTCGCGGCAGGTGACCAAGGCCTGACTCACCAGCACGCGCGGTTTCCGGTCGGCGGGCGCGCCGCGGCGCGCGCCGTCTCACTCGAACATCTTCATGATGCTCTGGTATTTCTCGATATACCAACGATTCTCATCATTGTACCTGGGGATCGCCACGGGCTGGACGCCGGTCGCTCCCTCCTTCCACAGGCAAGGGCATTTCACGGGCTTTCCCTGGGGCTGCTCTCCCGGGGGACGCAGGTCTTCAAGACTCACGCCCATCTTCCGGGTGACACCATAGAGTCTCGCGACATTCCTGGGCCCACCGTTGTATGCGGCAACCGGGAAGATCCCAAGCACCTCCATGTTGTCACGATATGCCAGGCGGATATCGGAACGCATCTGATGCAGCTCGATGTCGAAGAGACAGACCGCGGCCTTCATGGCGTTCAGGAGGTCCGTCGCGCCGCGCTCGAAGTCCGGGTCGAGCTTTGCCTCGGGGCAGCGCCTGACCACCAGCGCATAAGTACCATTCCCCCTCCGGTTGGTGAACTGCATGGGGCCGATGGCAGATGCGCTCGAGACACTGTATCGATAGGCCTCCTCCCGCTTCAGGCCGTACTGGTTCAGCACCTCGTCGAACGCACCGGTCTTCTTTTTGACGAATTCGGCGTCATCCGTCTGTTCGATCACCGCGAGTGTCGCGAGGACCTTCGCGGGCACCACGTCCGCCAGAAGCTCGCCCGGATATGCCCGTCCAGGCGCCTGCGCGAGACGCAGTTCCTCGATCGCCCTGCGCGCCGTGTCGAGCAGGAATTCCTTCCCGCCACTGACAAAGAGCGGATCGAGGGTATCCTCGTTGGACGGCAGATAGACGATTGGCTCCGCGGTCTCGACGACGGCCCGCCATTTCTTCCGTGCGACCAGAGCGCTGTCGAAGACGGGGAACTTCCTGCCGTAGACCTTCAGGGGTTCGCCGTCTCGGGAGAAAGCGAACATCAGCCGTTCGGCTCCCGTGCCCTTGACGTGCCGTGCCTCGACTCCCGGCGTGCGCACACTGTAGGGGAAGGGCTTCCTTCCGGGCTTCCATCGGACCGGCGGGCGGGGGATCTCGATATGCGCGATGGTCCATTCCTGCTTCGCCTCGCTCCACAGAGCAAAGACGACAGGACGCCCGCGAAGCACCTCCCTCCTTCCCTTTCCGGTGAAAACATACTCGAGCTCGACATCACGAAGAATGGACTTCGCTTCGGACACGAGATCGGAGATCACCTCGTGACGCTCGCGGCGAGCTTCAACGATCACCTCCTCGAGCTTCCGGTCGGGAGCGAGCTCGTCGGAAGGCTCGGACTCCGCGACGACCAGCGGAACCTCCCCTTCCTCGCCGGCGGTCGCCACCGGAGCCTCGGGCGCTTGCTGGGGAGCGTATTCGTCCTGGACGACGATGGGCTCAACTTCGTCGACGGAGCCCCCGGTCGTCTCGCATGCCGCAGTGCAGATCAAGGAAGCGAGTACGAGGAAAGCCGGTAGTGCTCTGCGTGTGACGGGCACACTTGTGAACTCGTCAGTCAATGACTACCTCGGCATGAAGGTGAGGGGCGGGCGGCGCGGCACCGGTACTCGAACTGGCGATCCGCCGCCACCGGTCGCGTCCGCACGTAGGGTTCGAGCGCTTCCTGGACCACCTCGACTTCGAGTTCCGTCAGCAGGAGCTTGATGTTGTCGGTCGACATTGCCTTGATGCCCCACCCGTCCGCCGGCCCACACCGACAGTCAGCCTATCGGGACCGTACGTGCGACCGCAATCCCGGGCTCCGCCCTCCGCGTCAGACAACATGGCCCCCACCGATGAGCCGGGGCGCGGCGCCACGGTGAGGCGCGGAAACGACTCGATACGGCAGGCAATTCAAAGACCGAGCGGTGGCGCGGCTGCTGCCGCCGGAGAGCGCGGCGCCCGAGATCGAAATTCGGGAGGTGGTGGGGGCAGAGCAGGCGGGGCGAGCGTGGAACATTCCGACGACTTCGGCTCACTGAAGCGTCGGCGGTTTCAAGTTTGAAGTGCAACGTGTTTGCGGAAGTAGGATTCGTAGTTGAAGGACTCGGGCATGAGCAGTTCGAGAGGGCACTTCCAGCCCAGGGACTTTCTGGGTCGGACGTTGAGGTCGA
>JAGOXN010000387.1 GCA_018059685.1 Steroidobacteraceae bacterium
TCGAGAACGGGCTGCCGGGCCCGCATGACTACCAGAGCGCCTACCGCGACGCGATGGACACGGACGGCTGCGCCGACGAGGGCGTGTATGTGGGCACGACCAACGGCCAAGTGTACTACGGGCGCGATGGCGGCGACCGCTGGGAGCGCCTCCCCGGCACACTGCCGCCGATCCTTTCGGTCACAGCGTTTGAGAGCGACGTGTTGTAGGGGCGATCAGGATTCCCGGCGGACTAATGCCCGCGCAGCGGCAATGTTCTCCGCCGATGGGCCACCGAGCATCGCCGCGAGTTCCTGCACGCGCGCCTCGCCCTCGACCGTGCAGACCTCGCTCCAGGTGCGCGTGCCGTCGGTCTGTTTCGTGACCACGAAGTGGCGGTCGCCGTAGGCAGCTACCTGGGGCAGGTGGGTGATGCAGAGCACCTGGTGGCGCGCGGCCAGCCGCAGCAACGCTTCGCCGACGACCGCGCCGGTCCGCCCGCCGACACCCTCGTCGACTTCGTCGAGCACCTCGATGCGGCCCTCGCCGCTCTTGCCGAGGGCCGTGGTGAGCGCGAGCAAGAAGCGCGAGGTCTCGCCACCGCTGGCCACCGCCGAGAGCGGCCGGGGGCTCTCGCCAGGGTTGAACGACACGAGGAACTCGATGCGGTCGACACCGGTCTCGGTGAAGGCGCGCGGGTGCGCCTCGCCCTCGCCCGCGAGCGGGCTCTGGGTGAGGACGATCTCGTAGTCGGGGACGGGTACGGCCGGCCCGGCCTCGTCGTCCTCGCACGAGAAGCCCACCGAGAGCGTCGCGCCGGCCATGGCCAGGTGTTCGAGTTCCGCCGCGATGGCGTGGACGAGGTCGCCGGCGGCGCCGCGCCGGGCGCGGGAGAGCGCGGTCGCCTGTTCGCCCAGCTTCGCGACCAGTGCCGCCTCGCGTCCCTGCAGGGCCTCGAGAGAAGTACCGGCGCCCGTCAGCGCTTCCAGCCTCCCGGCTGCCTCGACGCCATAGGCGATGACCTCGGCGACCGTGTCACCGTACTTGCGGCAGAGCCGGGCGATGCGGTCGAGCCGTTCGCCGACCTCGGCGAGGCGTTCCGGGTCCTCTTCGACGCGGTCGCGGTACTGTCGCAGCGCCCGCCCGAGATCGCCGGCGGTGGATTCGAGTGTGGAGGCGAGTTCGGCAAGGTCCGCCGCGGAAGGGTCACGCCCGGCGAGGTCGTTCACCGCGCGGACGGCCTCGCCCAGGGGGGCGGCATCGAGGGCCTCCAGCGCCAGCGCCGTGTCCTCCAGCAAGCGGCCAGCGTTGGCGAGCACGGCCTGTTCCTGGCGCAGCTCCTCGTCCTCGGCGGGGCGCAGTCCGGCGCTTTCGATTTCTTCGACCTCGAACCGCAGCTGCTCGACCAGGCGTTCGCGTTCACGAACCCCGGTGGTGAGCGCCTGGAGCTGACGGCGGGCTTCCCGCAGTTCGCGCACGGTCGCGGCCACGGCCTCGCGTTGCGGGCCCAGCCCGGCGAACTCATCGAGCACGGCAAGCTGCACCTGCGGGCGAAGGATCGCGAGCTGCTCGGACTGGCCGTGGATATCGACCAGGCCCGCCGCAAGGTCGCGCAGGTCATCCACCGTCGCCAGGACGTCGTCGACCTTCGCTGTGGTGCGGCCGCTGAGCGCGATCGAGCGTTCAATGACCTTGCGGCCGCCGGGCAGGGCTACCGTGGCGCGGACGGTGGCACGTTCGGCCCCCGTGGCGATGACTTCACGGCCGCGGCGGGCCCCGAACACGAAGGCAAGGGCATCGACCACGAGCGACTTGCCCGCGCCGGTCTCGCCGGTGAACACGGTGAGCCCCGGCCCGAGTTCGATGACGACCGAACGGGCGACGGCAAAGCCGGTGATTTCGAGACGCTCAAGCACGCGGGGTCATGGCGCTCGAGAGCTGCATCTCGAGTTTCTCGGCGAGTTCGGCGTAGAAGGTGGCGGGCTCGCGGAAGCGGACAAAGCGGGTGACGTGCTCGCTGGGGCGGACGACGACACGCACGCCCGAGGCGATGGGGGTATCTTCCTGGCCGTCGACGCTGACGATGGCCCCCTGCTCGGAGGTCACTTCCATCTCGACAGTCGAATCGGGCTGGAGGACGAGCGAGCGACCGAGCGCCATGTGCGCCGAGACCGGGGTGAGCACCAGGTGATGTTCGGTGGGCGCGAGGATGGGCCCGCCCGCGCTAAGCGAATACCCGGTGCTGCCGGTGGGCGTCGCGACGATGATGCCGTCGCAGCGGTAGATGGCCAGGCGGGCGCCATCGACGTGGACATCGACGTAGACCGGGCGGCCGGGCGACATCCGGCTGACGACGATGTCGTTCAGGGCTTCGTAGGTGTGGAGGGTGCGACCGTCGTCCATCACGTCGCAGCGCGCCATGAGGCGTTCTTCGATGCGCCAGTCTTCGGCGACGATGCGTTCGACGTGGTTGAAGCAGTCGCGCGGGCTCATATCGGTGAGAAAGCCGAGCCGGCCCATATTGATGCCGAGGATGGGCGTTCCATGCGGCACGGTGACCCGGCTGGCGCGAAGGACGGTGCCATCGCCGCCGATGCAGACCACGAGACCGGCGGCCTCGATCGCTTCGTGGGGGGTCGGGCCCCAGACATCGCCCACGGTGGAACTGACGCCGCGGCGTTCGAGCTCCTGGGCGAGCTGGTTCGCGAATGCCGCCGCGCCTTCGCTGCGTGGCGCGTGGAATACGACCGCACGCTTCAGCATGGTTGAACCGGGTTTTCGGGCGAAATGAGATGCACGAGGAACTCCGTGTTGCCATCGCCTCCGCGGATGGGCGAAGGAATGATGCCACAGACGCGCCACCCCTCGCTCGCGGCCCAGCGTACAAACTCATCGCAGACGCGCTGCAACACCGCTTCGTCGCGGATGACGCCGCCGCGTGGCACGTCTTTGGGTCCGGCTTCGAACTGGGGCTTGAGCAGCACCACGCCCGGCGTCTCCGGCGCCACCCGCGCAGCCACGGAGGGCAGCACCTTTCGCAGCGAGATGAACGA
>JAGOXN010000078.1 GCA_018059685.1 Steroidobacteraceae bacterium
GACCTCGAGAAGGTGGCGATCGAACTCGAGGCGCGGCTCGCGGCCGAGAGGGACCCGCGGGTGCGGCAGGATCTCGAGATCCTGATCACCTCCGCCCGCGACCAGAAGCACACGTCGGAACTGAATCGGCGCCTCATGCTGCCGCATTTCGACCTCGCCCAGGTGCTGTTCCAGGGCTTCCAGACGCTGCTCGACCCGAGGGTCGCGAAGGAGCGCTACCCGGCGGCACTCGTGCGCCTGCGGAAGTACAACGGGCGCGAGCCCGGGCATGCACCGATTATGGACCTCGCACGCGAGCGGACGGAGGAGCGCTTCGGGACGAAGGGACTCACCGGCCCGTGGACGGTGCAGGTCGAGCAGCAGCTCGCGAACCAGCCGCGCTACCTCGCAGGCATCCGTGACCTGTTCGCGAAGAGCGGACTCGGGGGCTGGGAGGAGGACATGAAAGTCCTCGAGGCGCAGTTCGAGACGTACGGGAACTGGGTACGTGGCTCCGTGCTGCCGCGGGCACGCACGACCAACCGGCTGCCCGATGAAATCTACGCCGACAACCTGCGAAACTTCGGCGTGAAGGCCCAACCCCGCGAGCTCATTGGCCGGGCGCTGCCCAGTTTCGTGCAGACGCGCGAGGAGATGCAGGTGCTCGCGCAGCTCGTGGCGAAGGAGCGCGGCCTCCCCTCGAACGACTACCGGGCCGTGATGAAGGCGCTCAAGAAGGACGCGATACCGAATGACGACCTGATGCGGGTTTACCGCGCACGGCTCGCGAGCCTGGAGGACATCATCCGCCGCGAGAACCTGGTGTCCTTGCCGAAGCGCGCCGCCGTGATCCGGCTCGCGACCGAGGCGGAATCGGCCGCCCAGCCCGCGCCGCACCTGAGCCCGCCACGACTCATCGGCAACACCGGCGAACCGGCGGAGTTCGTGCTCCCGCTGGAGAACCCGAATGCACCACCCGGTGCCCGGATGGATGACTTCACCTACGACGCGATCACCTGGACGCTGACCGCGCACGAGGCGCGTCCCGGTCACGAGATGCAGTTCGCGAAGATGATCGAGAACGGGGTGTCGATTCCACGCGTCGTGTTCGCCTTCAACAGCGCGAACGTGGAGGGCTGGGCGCTGTACGCCGAGTCATTCGTCAAGCGGTACCTGCCGCTCGAAGGCCAGCTCGGCACGCTGCAGATGCGCATGATGCGCGAGGCGCGCGCATTCCTCGACCCGATGGTGAACCTGGGCCTGATCGAACCCGCCACGGCACAGGCATTCCTCATGAAGGAGGTCGGCCTGTCGGAGCCGATGGCGAAGCAGGAAATCGACCGCTACAGCTTCGACGCGCCCGGCCAGGCAACCGCGTATTTCTACGGCTACGAGAAGCAGCTCGCGCTGCGCGGCAAGGTCGAGCTCGCGCTCGGCGGGCGCTTCGACCAGCGGGCGTATCACGACTTCATCCTCGACCAGGGCCTGCTGCCGCCGGAGCTGCTCGAGCAGGCGGTCATGGAGCAGTTCGTGCCGGCGCAGCGTACCTCGCAGCCGGTGAAGCCCGCCGGCTGACCGCGCAGGCGTCAGCGGGCGGGACCGAAAAGCGGAATGTCCCCTTTCCTGACTCGCCGGCGTCAGCGGGCGGTACGTGCGCGACGGCGGCCCGCGGTCGCGCCTCTGGATCGTTCCCCGGGCCCAGGCGTGCGCAGGAAGAACCGCACGCACTCCTCGGCGAGCTGCGGCACGTCGAGGCGGCCGCGCGGGCGGTACCAGTGCGCGATCCAGTTGAGCGCACCGAACATCAGCAGGCGATCCACCCGGGTCGGCGCTGCCCAGTCGCCCGATGCCTGCAGTTCGCTGATCACGCGCTCCCACACGGCCTCGTAGCGCTTCTGCAGTGCGACCACGCGCGGTCGCTCGCCGGTCTCGAGCGAGCGCCAGTCGTAGAGCAGCACGGGAATGAAATCCTGGCCGGGGCCGAGAATCGTGTCGAGGTGCGTGCGCACCAGGGCCCGGAACCGCTCGCGGGGCGGCAGGTCCTCGCGATCGATGGCCTCGATGCGCTCGAGGGCCTGCCCGAGTCCCTGCTGCATGACGGCCGCGAGGATCTGCTGCTTGGTCCCGAAGTGATAGACCCAGCTGCCCGACTGCAGGCCGGTCGCCGCGGCGATGTCGCGCACCGAGGTCGCCTCGTAGCCTTTCCGACGGAACAGGCGGGCCGACTCGCGGACGATCCGCCCGCGCCGATCCAGATCCTCGGCGCGACGACTCACAGGCCGAGCTGGCGCGCGGCCAGGTCCTTCATGATCTCCTCCGCGCCGCCGCCGATCATGTTGACCTTGACCTCGCGGTAGATGCGCTCGGCGCGCAGGCCGCGCATGTAACCCATGCCGCCCAGGGTCTGCACGGCGGCGTCGGCGCAGAACTGCATCGTGCGCGCAGCGACGTTCTTGAGCATGCAGAGCGACGCGACGAGCGCGGGATCACCCGCAGGCTCGTGGTCCAGTCGCCACGCGGTCTCCTCGAGCATCGCGCGCGTGGACTCGATACTCGCGAGCATGTCGACGAGGCGATGGCGCACGACCTGATGATCGGCGAGGCGTCGCCCGAACGTGTGACGCTCCCGGGCCCACTCGAGCGCCTCCTGGCAGCAGACCCAGGCGAACCCGACGGCGCCCGCGGCCATGGAGAAGCGCTCCGCGTTGAAATTCTGCATCACGGCGCGGAATCCCGCGCCTTCCGGGCCGACCAGGTTCGCAGCGGGTACGCGGCAATCCTGGAACGTCAGCTGCGCCGTGTCCGAAGCCCACCAACCCATCTTCCTGAGCGGGCTGCGCGAGAGGCCCGGTCGGTCGCCTTCGACGAGCAGCAGCGACACGCCGCCTGCGCCCTCGACGTGCGGATCGGTACGCACCGCCACCGTGAAGTAGTCGGCGCGCATCCCCGAGGTGATGAAGGTCTTCGCGCCGTTCACGACGAAGTCGTCGCCGTCGCGGATCGCGCGCGTCCGCAAGGCCGCGACGTCGGAGCCGCCGGACGGCTCGGTGATCGCCAGCGCGGCAATGCGCTCCCCGGCCAGCACCGGCGGGAGCACGCGAGCCTTGAGCTCGGCGCTGCCGAGCACCGCGACCGGCGGCATGCCGATCGTGTGCGACATGAGCGAGGCCACGAGCCCGCCAGATCCGGCCTGCGCGAGTTCGATGCTGGCGATGAGGCGGTGAAAGGTGTCGGTGCCGCCACGACCCCCATACTCCTCGGGGAAGCCGAGGCCGAGCAGTCCCACCTCGCCCGCGCGCCGATAGAGCTCACGCGGGAACCCCTCCGCTTCGTCCCAGGCCGCGACGTGCGGCGAGATCTCGCGCGCGACGAAGCGCCGCACCGTTTCCCGGAAGTCGAGGTGCTCCGGCCGGTACCAGGCCGGGTTGAGTCGCAGTTCCTGCATGGACCGAATGCTAGGCCGCGATCTTTATTCAAGCAAGCGCTTGATTTACGATGCGCCCATGAACTACCGCAGCGTCTTCCGCCCGGGGCTCTTCGCGGGCCAGGTCATGGTCGTCACCGGCGCGGGCAGCGGCATCGGCCGCTGCACGGCCCACGAACTCGCCGCGCTCGGCGCGCACGTCGTGCTGCTCGGCCGGGACGCGCAGAAGGTCGAGGCCGTTGCGACCGAGCTCCGCGAGGACGGCGGCGCCTGCGACGCGTCCGTCTGCGACATCCGCGACGAGGATGCGGTGAAGGCCACGGTCGGTGGCATCGTCGCCGCGCATGGCCGCATCGACGGGCTCGTGAACAACGCCGGCGGCCAGTTCCCCGCACCGCTCGAGGCGATCTCGGCCCGCGGCTGGCAGGCCGTCCTCGCCACGAACCTCACGGGCGGCTTCCTCATGGCCCGCGAGTGCTACGTGCAGTCGATGCGCGGCCGCGGCGGCGCCATCGTAAACATGCTGGCGGACATGTGGCACGGCATGCCCGGCATGGGACACAGTGGCGCGGCGCGTGCGGGGATGCTCAATTTCACCGAGACGGCCGCGAACGAATGGGCACCGGTGCGGGTGAATGCAGTGGCGCCCGGCTGGATCGCCTCGGGCGGGATGGATACCTACCCTGAGGCGATGAAGCCGCTGATCCTGAGCCTGCCGAGCCACCTGCCGGCCGGCCGCCTCGGTACGGAGGCCGAGGTCTCGGCGGCGATCGTGTTCCTCCTGTCGGAGGCGGCGAGCTTCATCTCCGGCAGCTGCCTGCGCATCGACGGCGCGGCGCCCAATGCCCGCCGGCATTGGCCGATCGCAACGGGCGGGCCGTCGAAGTCGTTCGACGGCTTCCACCGCAGCCGCAAGCCGCGCATCTTCGGGGGTTGAGCGTGCCCATATTCGATTCGTCACTACAGTCGGGTGACGAGGCCTGGACAGAGAACCGCGCCCACATGCTCAGACTGCTCGGGGAACTCCGGGCACTCGAGGCGCGCACCGAGGCCGCATCGGCGAAGTCGGGCCCGCGGTTCGCCAGGCGCGGGCAGTTGCTGCCGCGTGAGCGGCTCGGGTTGCTGCTCGATGCGGGCGCCCCGTTCCTGCAACTCGCTTCCCTCGCGGGCTACCTGCAGGACGTCGCGGATCCCGCGCAGTCCGTGCCCGGTGGCGGCTGCATCGTCGGCGTCGGCAGCATCTCCGGCACGCGTTGCATGGTGGTCGTCGACGACTCGGGCATCGAGGCCGGCGCGCTGCAGCCCATGGGGCTCGAGAAATTCCAGCGCGCCCAGCAACTCGCGCTCGAGAACCGCCTGCCCTTCGTGCACCTCGTCGAATCGGCCGGCGCGAACCTGCTGCGCTACCGCGTGGAGGATTTCATCCACGGCGGCGCGCACTACTGCCGGCTCGCGCGGCTCTCGGCCGCGGGCATCCCGGTGATCACCCTGGTGCACGGCAGCTCGACCGCCGGTGGCGCCTACATGCCGGGCCTCTCCGACTACGTCGTGATGGTGCGCGACCGCGCGCGCGCCTTCCTGGCCGGCCCGCCCCTGCTGCGCGCCGCGACGGGCGAGGTCGCCACCGAGGAGGCACTCGGCGGCGCGCTGATGCATGCCACCGTCTCGGGTCTCGCGGAGTACGTCGCGGACGACGACTCGGACGGCATCCGCATCCTGCGCGAACTCATTGGGAACCTCGGCTGGCAGTCGTTCGAGACGGCGCTCCCGCCGGGCACGGAACCGCGCTACCCATCAGAGGACCTGCTCGGCATCATGCCGCGCGACGGCCGCAAGCCCGTCGACATGCGCGAGGTGATCGCGCGACTCGTCGACGGATCGCGGTTCCTCGAATTCAAGGCGGCCCACGGCCCCGGCACGGTGTGCGCGCACGCGGGCATCCACGGCATGCCGGTCGGATTCCTCACGAACAATGCGCCGCTCGACCCGGCGGGCTCGGTGAAGGCGACGCACTTCATCCAGGCCTGCTGCCAGAGCGGCATCCCGCTCGTGTACCTGCAGAACACCACGGGATACATCGTCGGCACCGAATCCGAGCGTGGTGGCATGATCAAGCACGGCTCGAAGATGATCCAGGCAGTCGCGAACGCCTCGGTGCCGCAGGTGACGGTCCAGTGCGGAGCATCGTTCGGTGCGGGCAACTACGGCATGTGCGGCCGGGGCTTCGCACCCCGGTTCCTGTTCTCGTGGCCGAATGCGCGCACCGCGGTGATGGGCGCGGAGCAGGCCGCCACGACGATGGCGATCGTGATGGAGGAATCGGCACGCGCCCGTGGCCTCGAGCCCGATCGCGCGCAGATCGAGAACATGCGCACCAGGATCGTCGAGACCTTCGAGCGCCAGACGTCGTCGTTCTACACCTCGGGCCGCATGCTCGACGACGGGATCATCGACCCGCGCGATACGCGCCGCGTGCTCGCCTGCGTGCTCGACCTCGTCCGCCGCGCAGAGCGCGTGACGCTGCGCCCGCTCGATTTCGGCGTCGCGCGCCCCTGACCTCCGCCCCTGTTACGGAGCCTAGCATGCACTTCACGCACGAACACGACGAACTGCGGCGCACCGTCGCGCGCTTCGTCGAACAGGAACTGAACCCGCACGTCGACGAGTGGGAGGACGCCGGCATCTTTCCGGCCCATGAGGTATTCCGCAAGCTCGGCGCGCTCGGCCTCCTCGGGCTCACGAAACCCGAGGCGTACGGCGGCGCCGGCCTCGACTACAGCTACTCGCTGGTGATGGCGGAGGCGCTCGGCAGCACGCGCTGCGGCGGGGTGCCCATGGCGATCGGCGTGCAGACGGACATGGCGACGCCGGCCCTCGCCCGCTTCGGTTCCGACGAACTGCGCGCCGAGTTCCTCGCGCCGGCGATCGCGGGCGAACAGGTGGCCTGCATCGGCGTGTCGGAGCCGGGCGCCGGCTCCGACGTGGCAGGCATCCGCACCACGGCGCGCAAGGACGGCGGCGACTACGTGGTCAACGGTGGCAAGCTCTGGATCACGAACGGCGCCCAGGCCGACTGGATGTGCTGCCTCGCGAACACCTCCGAAGGCAGTCCCCACCGCAACAAGTCGTTGATCATCCTGCCGATGAAGACCCGGGGCGTGACGGTCGAGCACCGGCTGCGCAAGATCGGCATGCACTCCTCCGACACCGCGCAGATCCACTTCGACGAGGTACGGGTGCCGCTGCGGCACCTGGTCGGCCAGGAAGGAGCGGGATTCACCTACCAGATGCTGCAGTTCCAGGAAGAACGCCTGTGGGGCGCGGCGAACGCGCTCGGTGGGCTCGACGACGCCGTGCGCGAAACGATTGAATACACGCGCAGTCGCAAGGCCTTCGGTCGGCCGGTGCTCGACAACCAGGTCGTGCACTTCACGCTCGCCGAATTGCGCACGGAAATCGAGGCGTTGCGCGCCCTCACCTACCGCGCGACGGAGCTCTACGTGGCCGGGCAGGACGTGACACCGCTCGCCTCGATGGCGAAACTCAAGGCCGGCCGGCTCACGCGCGAGGTGGCCGACAAGTGCCTGCAGTACTGGGGCGGCATGGGCTACACCTGGGAGAACCGCATCTCCCGGCTCTACCGCGACGGCCGCCTCGCCTCGATCGGTGGCGGCGCCGACGAGGTGATGCTCACCATCCTGTGCAAGGCCATGGGCACGCTGCCGAAGACCTGAGTGGGAGCGCAACGATGACCGACACCACCACGAGCGCGAGCGACGTCCTGCAGACCGGGCGACGGGAAGGGTTCTGGTTCGCACGCCTGAATCGTCCGGAGAAGCGCAACGCACTCTCCGACGAGCTGACGGGCGCGCTCGGTGCGCTCTTCGAACGTGTCGCGGCGGACCTCGAGGCGCGCGCGCTCGTGCTGCACGGCGCCGGCGGCAACTTCAGCGCCGGTGCGGATTTCGCCGGCTTCCTGGCCCTGATGCAGAGTCCGCCGGGACAGGCCGGGGATCCGATCACTCGCTACAACCGGCAGTTCGGCGGCATGCTGGAACGGCTCGCGGCCCTGCCGGTGCCGACCATCGCGGTCGTGACGGGCGCCGCCATGGGCGGTGGTTGCGGCCTCGCCGCCGCCTGCGACCGGGTCGTGGCGGCAGAGGATGCCGTCTTCGCCATGCCGGAGGTGACGCTCGGCGTAGCGCCGGCACAGATCGCGCCGTTCGTCGTCCGCCGCACGGGCGCAATGCGCGGCCGCTGGCTGATGCTGACCGCACCGCGCCTGCCGGCGTCGGCGGCTCGCGACGCAGGTCTCGCGGACGTCGTGGTCCCCCTGACCCAGCTTGGCGCGGCGGTCGAGGCCGAACTGCGATCACTCGCCGGTGCGGAACCCGCGGCCGTACGTGCGACGAAGCGCATCCTGGCGCGCGCGCTCGAGGCGCCGCTGCCCGAAGCGCTCGACACGGCCGCACAGGAGTTCGCGGGCCTCCTGCGCCATGGTGCGGCACGCGAGGGCATCGCGGCGCAGCGCGAGCGGCGTGCCCCGGCCTGGCGAGTCGGCCTGCCCGGGCTGCCGGACTTCGCTTGAAGACTCTCTCGCGCCTCCTCGTTGCCAATCGCGGCGAGATCGCCGTGCGCATCGCACGCACGGCGCGGCGCATGGGCATCGCGACGATCGCCATCTGTTCCGACGCGGACCGCGGCGCCCCGCACGTCAAGGCCTGCGACGAGTTCGTGGCCATCGGCGGCAGCCTGCCTGCGGAGTCCTACCTGCTGGGCGAGCGCATCATCGCCGTGGCGCAAGCCGCCGGGGCCCAGGCAATCCACCCGGGCTATGGCTTCCTGTCGGAGAACGCACCGTTCGCCGCCGCCGTCGAAGCCGCCGGTCTCATATTCGTCGGCCCTCCGGCGTCGGCCATCGAGTCGATGGGCGACAAGGCCCGCGCGCGGCGGCACATGGCTGCGGCTGGAATCCCGGTCGTGCCGGGCTACGACGGCGACGAGCAGGACGAAGCGCGCTTCCTCGCCGAGGCCCGGCGCATCGGATATCCAGTCATGATCAAGGCAGCGGCGGGCGGCGGTGGTCGCGGCATGCGGCGGGTCACCCACGAGCCGGAGCTGCCCGACGCGCTGCGCTCCGCCGCGTCCGAGGCGGCCAAGGCCTTCGGCGACGGGCGACTGATCCTCGAGCGCGCCGTCGAGGAGCCGCGTCACGTCGAGATGCAGGTGATCGCCGATTCGGCGGGCCACGTCGTGCACCTCGGCGAGCGCGACTGCTCGGTGCAGCGCAGGCACCAGAAAATCGTGGAGGAATCGCCGTCACCGGCCGTGGAACCGGTGCTGCGCGAGCGCTTGGGCCAGGCCGCGACGGCGGTCACGCGCGAGATCGCTTACGTGGGCGCGGGCACCGTCGAGTTCCTGCTCGATCCGGCGGGTCGGTTCTATTTCATGGAGATGAACACCCGCCTGCAGGTCGAGCACCCGGTCACCGAACTCGTCACCGGGCTCGACCTCGTCGAACTGCAGCTCCGGATCGCGCGCGGCGAGCCGCTGCCCGTCGCGCAGCCGGAGGTGCAGATCGCGGGCCACGCGGTCGAAGTCCGCCTGTGCGCCGAGGCACCCGCCGACGGATTCCTGCCATGCATGGGCACCGTGCTCGACTGGCGGCCCGACGAACTCGTGCGCTGCGACCACGCCGTCGCGCCCGGTTGCGTCGTGAGTCCGTACTACGACTCGTTGCTCGCCAAGGTGATCGCGCACGGCGCGACGCGCGGCGAAGCGCTCGACAGGCTCGCGCGAGCCCTGGACCGCACGGTGCTGCTCGGCGTCGCGACCAATCGCACGTTTCTCGCCCGCGTGCTGCGACAGCCACAGTTCGCGGAAGGCGCCACGGTCTCCACCGCGTTCGTCGAACGCCATTTTGCACTTGCGACGGATCGCGCGTCGCCGCCCGACGAGCGCACGTGGGCGCTCGCGGCCTGGTTGTCGATCGCGTCGGCGGCGGAGTCCGCGGCAACGTCCCCCGACTGGCGCAACTGGACGACGGGCCGGCCGCTCACCACGCCCTGGCGCCTGGAATGGCAGGGCCCGCAGTCCCTGTCGGTGGGACCAACGACACGCAGCGGTCACATCAATCTCGGGCCGCACGGCGCGACCGTCCTGGCAGACGGGCAACGCCTGGAGGTACGCGGTCGTACGGAGGCCGCGTGCCGTGACGGGCAGGTGGAAATCGACGGTGATTCCCTGCCCTATCGCTACGCCTGGCACGATCAGGTGCTCTGGCTGCACACTCGGTCGGGCGACTTCGCGTTCCGCTGCCGGCGACGCGAGCCTTTGCGACGAGCCGACGTGGGTGCGGCCGGGAGCGGCGAGCTGCGCGCCGCGATCAACGGTCGCATCGTGGAGGTCGCCGTGTCGGTGGGCGACGAGGTGGCGGCGGGACAGCGGGTCG
This sequence comes from Steroidobacteraceae bacterium, assembly GCA_018059685.1. Classification (GTDB taxonomy): domain Bacteria; phylum Pseudomonadota; class Gammaproteobacteria; order Steroidobacterales; family Steroidobacteraceae; genus RPQJ01. Next base: position 9,855 of record JAGOXN010000078.1, read on the forward strand.
CGGTGCTGGAAGCCATGAAGATGGAACACGACGTGCGGGCGGGCCAGGCGGGCCGCGTCGTTGCCGTCACCGCGCGAGCGGGCGACCAGGTCGCCCCGGGACAGGTGCTCATCCGGATGGAGCAAGTTCATTGATGTCGAAGGCGATCGTCACCTGCGCCCTGACCGGCGTGCTCACCGACCCGGC
>JAGOXN010000388.1 GCA_018059685.1 Steroidobacteraceae bacterium
ATGGATACGCTCAACTTCGCGATCGCGCTGCATCGCGAGCTTGGCGTCAACGTGCCGGAGGCCGAGTACTCGCAGCTCTCGGGGCTCGACCGCTGCGTCGACTATCTGACGGCGAAGATTCCCGTACGATAGCCCGCATGCTGGTCGTCCGGGACGTCACGAAGTCGTTCGGCGGCGCGACGGCTCGGCGCGTGCTCGATCGCGTCGGGCTCGAGGTCGCGGCGGGCGAGTACGTCGCGATCATGGGCGAGTCCGGGGTCGGAAAGTCCACGCTGCTCAACCTCATCGCCGGGCTCGAGGTGCCGGACTCCGGTTCCGTGAGCCTCGAAGGCCGCGACATCGGCGGTCTCGACGAGAATGCCCGCACGCTGCTGCGCCGCGCGCGCATGGGCTTCGTCTTCCAGGCGTTCCACCTGCTGCCGCACCTGAGCGTCGCGCGCAACATCGGCCTGCCGCTCGCGCTCAACGGCCAGGGCGGCGCCGAGGCCAGGCAGCGCGTGCAGGAACTGCTCGAGGCCGTCGGTCTCGCCGGCCGCGCCGACAGCCTGCCGCGTGAACTGTCGGGTGGCGAGATGCAGCGCGTGGCCGTCGCGCGCGCGCTCGCCCACCGCCCGGCACTGGTGCTGGCGGACGAGCCGACGGGCAACCTCGACCCGGACAATGCTGCCGCGATCCTCGAGGTGCTGCGTGCGCAGATCAAGCGCGACCATGCGGCCGGTGTACTCGTCACGCATTCGGCGACGGCGGCGGCGACGACGGACAGGACCTACGAACTGAAACGGTCGGGCCTGCGCGAGCGGCCGATGGCCGTGCGCAGCCGGTAAACGTGGCGACTGCGAGCGTCAAGGTTCGCGGTACCAGTTTACGCGACACGGGTGCGCGGATGGCGCTGCTCGAGGCGGCCGTCGTCGGGCCGCTGCGCCAGGCGCCCGGGCGCACGGTGCTGGCTGTCGTCGCCATCGCGCTCGGCGTGGCCCTCGGCTTCTCCGTCTACCTCATCAACCGCGTCGCCGCGGAGGAAGTGCAGCGCGCCTCGCGCAGCCTCTTCGGCACGGCGGATCTCTCCGTGCGCGCGCCCGGCCTGGGGTTCGACGAGCAACTCTACCCGCACCTCGCGATGATCGACGGCGTCGCGCAGGCGAGCCCGGTGGTCGAGGTCCAGGCCCGCCTGCCGGGACGCGATCGTTCGCTGAAGCTCGTCGGCATCGATCCGTTCCGCGCGGCGCGGCTGCAGCCGGTGCTCGCATCCGCCGTCGCCACGGCCTCGAGCGGGAGCGGCCTGCTGGCCGAGGACGCGGTGTGGCTGAGCCCCGCGGCGGCCGAGAGTTTCGGCCTCGAGGTCGGCGACGATTTGGACGTGCAGGTGGCGCTCGACACGGTGCGGCTGCACGTTGCGGGCCTGCTGCCGGCCGGCGAGTACCGCCAGCCGGTTGGCCTGCTCGACATCGCGACGGCGCAGTGGCGGCTCGACCGGCTGGGTCGGCTCGACCGCGTCGACCTGAGGCTCGAGCCGGGCACCGATGCGGCGGCCACGCGCGCGGCCATCGAGGCGGTCCTGCCCCCCGGCGCGCAGCTCACGACGCCCGGCCGCGCGAGCGACGACGCCGTGCGCCTGTCACGCGCCTATCGTTCCAACCTGACCGCGCTCGCGCTCGTCGCGCTCTTCACGGGCGCGTTCCTCGTCTACGCGACGCAGTCGCTGGCCGTGGCCCGGCGCCGGCGCGAGATCGCGCTGCTGCACGCGATCGGCATGACCGTGCGAGAGCAGCTCGGTGCGTCGCTCCTGTCGGGTACGCTCGTCGGTGCGGTGGGCGCGCTGCTCGGCATCCTGCTCGGTGTCCTCGTCGCCCACCTCGGGCTCGCTGCCTTTGGCGCCGATCTCGGGGCCGGCTATTTTCGCGGCCTCGCGCCGCAGCTCGATCTGCGCGCCGCCGAGACGGTCGTGTTCTTCCTGCTCGGCGTCGGGGTCGCGATCGCGGCTACGGTGGGTCCCGCGCGCGAGGCCGCCTCGGTGCCCGCCGCCGCGGCGCTCAAGGCCGGCGACGCGGCGCCGGTTGCGGCCCGCCGGCGCGGTCTCGTCGCGGCCGCGTTCGTGTTCGCGGCGATCGCCGCGCTGATGCTGCCGCCGCTCGAGGGGATTGCTCTCCCCGGCTACGCCGCGATCGCCTGCCTGCTGCTCGGTGCCGTGTTCCTGGTGCCCACGGTGGCGCACGTCGCCTTCGTCAGGCTGCCGATGCACGGTCCCGCGTGGCTGCAGGTCGCGAGCGCCGAGCTGCGCGGCGCGGCGCGGCGCTCGACGGTCAGCATCGCCGCCGTGCTTGTGAGCTTCAGCCTGATGGTCGCGATGGCGATCATGGTGCATTCGTTCCGCAATTCACTCGATGCGTGGATGCAGCGCATCCTGCCCGCCGACCTGTACGTGCGCGCGGGTCCTGCCGGACAGACGGGGTTCCTCGACGCACAGGACCAGGCCGCCCTCGCGGCCGTGCCCGGCGTCACGCGCGTCGACTTCCTGCGCTACCAGCCCCTGGCGCTGCCGGGCGACGGGTTCGACCTCATGCTGATCGCGCGGCCCGTCGACGAGGCGTCCGCCGCGAGCATCCTGCCCATCCGCCGCTTCGACCCGGAGCCCGCGCCGCCGGACACCGTGCCCGTGTGGACCTCGGAGGCGCTCTACGACTTGCGCGGCATCGATACCGGTATGGTGTTCGAGCTGCCCCTCGGCGGTCGCACGGTCCGGGCGAGCGTGCGCGGCCTGTGGCGCGACTACGAGCGTCCCGGTGGTGCAGTGGTCCTGTCGCGCGATGCATTCGTGCACTACACCGGGGACGACCGTGCGAGCAGCGCCGCGTTCTGGCTCGCGGAAGGCGTCGACCCGGCCGAGGCCGCCGCGCGGATCCGCGCGGCACTCGGTCGCAGCGACGCCTACCAGATCGCCGAACCGCGCGAGATCCGCCACCGCTCGCTCGCCGTGTTCGATCGCACGTTCGCGGTCACCTACCTGCTCGAGGCGGTGGCGGTGCTGATCGG
>JAGOXN010000389.1 GCA_018059685.1 Steroidobacteraceae bacterium
CGCTGCCGCCGTACCGATCGGACAATGGGCCTCGCTGATCGAGCAGCCGCGCACGTCGATCGACGCGCTCATCGCCTCACCCAGCCGCTCGGTGGAGTCGGCCGCACTGCTCGATGGCTGGTCGCGTTACGCACGGATCGATACCGAGGCGGCGGCCGGTCGATTCCCGGCGCTGGTGGAATCACGCAAGCTCGATGAGCGTGCCGCGGCTCCCTTTGCACTCGCCGTCGCCCTGCCGTTCGCGCTCAGCCGGGACAGTCGGGCCCTCGAGTTCTTTGCGAAAGCACACCCCGGGGATTTCGACGAGCGCCAGCACGAGTGGCACGTACGCGCCGCGATCTGGGCCGGCGACTGGGCGCGCGTGCGTGCGGCGATCGAGGCGATGCCGGAGGCGCTGCGCAACCAGAACCGCTGGCGCTACTGGTCCGCCCGCGCCGCGGAGCAGCTCGGCGAGAAGGAGGTCGCGCGCGCCGGTTACGCCGCGGTCGTGCCGACCGACAACTGGTATGCGGTGCTCTCGGCCGCGCGCCTCGGCCGTCCCTTCACTCCGACTCAGCAGCCGATTGCCGCGGATGCGGGCGAGGTGGAAGCGCTCGCATCCGACCCGGCATTCGTGCGCACCCGCGAACTGCTCCTCGCCGGCATGCCGGACGAAGCCGGCGCGGAATGGCGTGCGGCACTGGACGCACTGCCGCTCGAGCGAAGGCCACAGGCGGTGCGGCTCGCCTCGCAGTGGGGCTGGTACCTGCCGGCCATCGCGGCCGCGGCCAAGCTAGGTCTCTTCAATGATTACGAGCTGCTCTACCCGCGTCCGTACGACACGCAGGTGCAGCGTGCAGTCACGCTCACGCGGCTGCCGGCCGATCTCATCTACGCGATCATCCGCCAGGAAAGCCTGTACCGCGCCGACGCTGGATCCTCGGCCGGTGCGCTCGGACTGATGCAGCTGCTGCCGTCGACCGCGCAGACGACGGCCCGCAAGTGGGGCATGCCGGCGCCATCACGTTCGTCCCTGCTCGAGCCCTCGGTCAACGTGCCGCTCGGTTCGGCGTTCCTGCGCGACCTGCTCGACCGCGCCGACGGGCAGGCGCACGTGGCAATCGCCGGCTACAACGCCGGTCCCGGCGCGGCCCGGCGCTGGCTGCCGCCCTCCAGCATGGAAGCGGACCGGTGGGTCGAGAACATCCCCTACAACGAAACTCGCGCCTACGTGCAGCGCGTCCTGTGGCACAAGCTGGTATTCGCGTGGCTGGCCGACGGCAAGCCCCGCGACGCCTCGGATTGGCTGGCCACGATCCGGCCGCTCACGGCGGCCGAGGCCGCCGACGCAACCTGAACCGTCCTATGCGGCGAGCGGCGTGCGCCCGCCGCCGAGCGCCGCGGCGATGAGCTCGCCTTGCCGCGATGCAGGACCGCCCGCCAGGAGTTCGAGCCAGTCGGCGAGGAATACGCGCGCCCGTTCGCAGTGCCCGGGCTCGACATTCCGACAGACAGTCGCGACCTCGTCCGCGCCGAGGACGAGACGCAGGCCCGCGAGCCGCTCATTCACACCCTCGTCGGCGAGTGACAGCAGCGCCGCGAACACCGCGCCGCGATTGAGCGCCAGATGGCGTCGAATCCATTGCAGCGCATCGTCGACGCGTGTCGCGGACCCGTCGGCGCCGACGGCGACGAAGTCGCGCGTCGCCGCATACACGACCTCATCGTCGTGGTCGGCGAGCGCGTAAGGCACGAGCACGCGCGGCGCGAGCTCGCGTGCCTTCACCTGCCGGCGAGCGCTCTCGAGTTCGAGCCGGCGTTCCTTTACCGGACTCGAAGGCAACCGGTGCCAATAGTCGATCAGGGCAGTCGTCAGCGCGATCATGGTCAAACCTCCAGGCCCCTTGCGGGCGTTGCAGACCTGACCGGGGGTCCAACGAACGGCGCACGACGGGCGGGAGGCTCATGTGAAAAACCCTCCGGGCCACGTGTCGGGCGCCGGAGGGTTCGAGTGCACACACCCGCTTCGTTGCCATCCGGCCGCATCCGCGCCTCGCGGCGCGCGCCACCTTGCCCGGGGAGGCAGGTTGGCCGGGGCGTGGGCCCCTTTCTTGATGCTGGGGGCGAGTATAGCTCAGAAACAGCGGCTCAGCACCCAGTGGGTCGGCAGGAACACCAGCACGACGAAACCGAGGAACAGCACCGCGACCCAGATCGCCCCCGGCCAGCGGGTGCGCGAGGCACCAAGCCCGTAGGTCCAGTTGATGTTCTTCTCGGGCGTGCTCACCCAGCGGCTCCACGGCAGCACGACCGCCGCCAGGGCCACGGCGCCGGGAAAGGCCACCCGCTCGTCGTAACCATACGCAGCGAGCAGCCACAGCAGCACGAGCGGCAACGGCACGTGGAACAGCGACAGCGCGCGCAGGATGAGTGGCCGCTCCTTTTCGAACATGTAGTCCGTGAGACCGGTGACGCGCCGGCGCAGCACGAGCCTCCCCAGGTAATCCACGTTCCACAGGATCTCCGGCAGCAGCACGGCGACGGCCAGGATGCTCGACAGCGCGGCATTCCCGAGCCACATCGCCGGCACCGCGCCGATGAACGCGATGTCGGAGAACCAGAGGAAATTCCGCCAGCCGTAGTTCCGCCACCAGATCACGACGATGATGAGGACGAAGGCCGTGTAGGCGAGCTTGAACCAGGCGGGGATCATGGCGGCATCGTAGCAGGCGGGACCCGGCGTCCAATGCCGCACGTGTCCCCGCCTGTGCTCCCGATCACGCGTGCAGTTCGGTCCCCGCGGTCTGCGAGGAGATGATCGCGTGGCGACGGACCGATCGGCAGCCTACGGCGCGGGCGCCGTCGCATCCCCATTGACCACGGCCATCCACGCCTGGTCGAGTACGTAGGCACGGATCGCCTCGGCCTGCTCGTCGGTGAGGTTGTTGGCGAAGGAGACCATGCCGTTGCCCCTGAGCGCCCCCTCCATCACGATCACGTGCCAGGCGTTCTTGTCGGCCGCGATCGCGG
>JAGOXN010000079.1 GCA_018059685.1 Steroidobacteraceae bacterium
GTCGCGTCACCGTGCCGTCGTCGAGCAGCTTGCCGTCGTCGTTGCACCAGCCGGTGTAATAGACCTGGCCGACCGCGAGCTTTTGGATGTTGCGCGGGACCACGCGGTCGAGCAGCCGTGCGGCATCGGGCCCCTCGATCAGGTATTTCATCAGTGGCGACACGTCGATCAGCGCCGCGCCGTTGCGGATCGCCCAGTACTCGCGATCGAGCGTGAGGTCGTAGGACCCGACGGCGATGTGGCCGGCCCAGCGTCGCCAGTTCTGCGGCAGGCAGAGCGCGGCGGTGCGGGCGTGGAGCGGCGTGCGCTTCAGCTGGTAGAGGTCGACCATCGGCTCAGTCGTGCGCCGCACCGGCCCTCAGGTCGGCGTGCAGGAGTCGGTGGAACAGGTGCTCCCCTGCCTCGCGGCGTACCGAGAGCCGGCCCGTGTCGTATGCGCGCGAGTGCAGGCCGCGCTGCACGGACCTGCAGATCCCCTCGTCCTCGTCCTGCACGCGGTTGGCGACCTCGATCGAGGCGCGATTGCGCTCCTGCGCGTCCTCCGAGACGTCGTCGAACCAGAAATCGAAGATCACCTCGGTCTGGTCCACGCCCCTCGGGTACACGAGGTTCGTGTCCATCACGCCCTGGTACCAGTTGATCATGAAGTTGGGGTAGATCCAGTAGTAAGACGCGCGCTCGCCCTTGCGTACCGCCGCGGTCGCGGGCTCGGCGCGCCGCGTCACGATCGGGCTCGACTGCAGGCAGTGGCGTGTCCCGATCTCGATCGTGTACCTGTTGTAGTCGAGTACGCTGTCGAGGCCCTTGTGCAGGTAGGGCACGTGGTAGCCGCCGTCGAGGTAGTTGTCGACGAACACCTTCCAGTTGCAGTCGAAAAGGTAGTGGCGCCGGTCGAACCAGTGCAGTCCGGACAGGCCGAGCGACTTCACCTGCGCGACGAGATCCGCGCCGAGGTACTCGTCGAGCGTCGGACCCCCCGACGCCAGCCGGACGAACACCCAGTTCTCCCACACGGCCGTGGCGACGGGCACGAGGCTGTTCGCGGCCGGGTCGAAGCTGCGCACCTCCTCGAACGCCGGCGCGGCCTTGAGCGTGCCTTCGAGCGTGTAGGTCCAGCCATGGTAGGGGCAGCGCAGGCGCTTGAGGCACCCGGACGGCTCGGTCACGACGGCGGCCGCATGGTGCCGGCAGACGTTGAAGAAGCCGCGCAGCACGCCGTCGTTGCCGCGAACGACGAGGATCGGCTCACCCGCCAGCTCGAGCGTGAGGAACTCACCGGGCTCGCGCACCTGGTCCACGCGCCCGGCGTACTGCCAGCTCCGCTCGAACGTGGTGCGCTGCTCGAGCTCGAGGATCCGCGGGTCGATGTACCACGATGCCGGTGGGGTGCTCGCCTCGGCGAGGGGGAGGCCCGGGTCGTAGGGGTCGATCAGTTGCAGCACGGAGTCGTTCATGCCGGGCCCAGGCGACGCCTGCGTTGGAAAAGGGTGGCGGCGACAGGGGCCGGCGCGTACTCGAAGGCCGGCCCCATGCCGTTACACGTGTGTCAGAAATCCTGGTTGAATCGCAGGCCGAATGTCCTCGGCATCGTCGTCACGACGTAGGTCTGCTCGCCACAGACGGCCTCGGCGCACTGCGCGAACTTGAAGAGTTCCCCGCGCTCATCGGCGACGTTCGCGACGTAGAGCTCGACTTTCCAGTTGCCACTTCCGAACCCGGCGGCAAGGTCCACGGTCGTGTAGCTGTCCATGTCGCCGATGATGCTGTTCTCCGCGTCGCGCAGATCGCTCCTGCGTTCACCGACGTACACGACGGCGCCCTGGACGTACGAGTCGAATGTGGCGACCGGGAAGGCATAGCGGGCCGTGAGATTGCCCTTGAATTCCGGCATGACCGGCAGCTGAGTGCCCTTCGGAGCCTCGGGGTCCTGGGAACCGACGACGTTTCCGTCGTCGTCGAACACGGGGCAGGGATTCGTCGCGACCGGCCGGTTCGTGTTCGGGTCGACGTAGCCGCAATAGGGCTTGCCCAGCTCTGAATCGAGCCACGACACCGCGGCGGTGAGCGACAACCCGTCGGTGACGGCCCACATGACATCGGCTTCCACGCCGTTGATGTCAGCCTCGGCCGCGTTCTTGATCTCGGTCAGGCCATTCTGCCCGAGCAGCGAGAACTGGAAGTCGTCCCAGTTCTGCATGAAGAACGCACCGTTGAACCGCAGGCGGTTATCGGCCCAGGTCGTCTTCCAGCCGAGCTCGTAGCTCGTCAGCCAGTCCGAGAGATAGGGCGGCAGGGTGCCGCGACGATTGATGCCACCGGGACGGAAGCCCTCGGCATAGGTGGCATAGACCATCTTGTCGTCGGTCAGCTTGTACGAAAGGCTGAACTTCGGCGCATAGTCGTCCTCCTCGACCGACTTATCCAGGTTGAGGCATGGGGCGCCGTTGAAGTCGGGGCCATCGGCACCATTGGGTTCCCTGAGCGTGCAGGCGGCTTCGCCCGTGCTGCCGCTGTAGCCCGCGCCGTAGCCGAAGAAGCCCTTGAGCGAATTGTCGGTCCAGAAATAGCGCAGGCCCGCCGTGGCCGTGAATTTGTCGGTGATGTCGTAATACAGCTCGCCGAATACGGCGTAGTCGACGTCCACACGGTCCTGCTGCGTCAGCCAGAGCGTGTCCTCCCAGCCCGTCACGGAGATGCTCGCGGCCAGGTTGTCGACCTTGTAGTTCTGCTCGATGGCATGTTCCTGCCGCTGGTAGAACAGGCCCGCCGTGAATCGCAGGCGCTGGTCGGCTGCCGACGACAGGCGAATCTCGTGGCTCTGGCGGCTGTAATCGTCCTGGCCCTGAATGTACTGGCCCACGACGAGCGCGCCATCGTCGTCGTACCAGTAGTTCCCATAGGCACAGCAGCTGTCGTACCAGAACGAATAATCCGAATAGTCGAGGTCGGTCTCCACATCGCGGTCGAGGTAGGCGCCGGCGTACACGATGTCGAGGTTGGCGAGCTTGCCCTCCACCGTGAGCGCCGCCTGCACCCACTTGTCGTCCGACGTGTCCGGGTACAGGTGCGACACCTCGAGGTCGCCGACGTTCGGGTCATAACCGAAGGTCCCGTTCGCTTCCTGGCGCTGGGCCATCAGTGCCGGCGTGACCGTCCAGCTCTCGTTCAGATCCAGTCGCAGCGCGGCGCGTGCGCCGAAAGTATCGACGTCGTTGTAGTCGTCCTTGGCGACGCTCGAGTTGTCGACGGTAATGCCCGATGTCGGGTAGGTGCGCGTGCCGGCGACATTGTCGATGAATCCCGCGTCGTGCCGGGCCCAGCCGACGAGGCGCACCGCCGCGTTCTCGCTCAGCGGCAGATTGACGAATCCTTCCGCGAGATAACCCGCATCGCCTTCCGACAGGTAGTTGCCCTCGAGGCCGTAGCCCGCCGCGAAGGCGTCGGGGTCGGGCTTGTTCGTGATGATGCGCAGCGTCCCGGACTGCGAGCTCGCGCCGAACAGCGTGCCCTGCGGACCCGCGAGCGCCTCGACGCGCTGGATGTCGTACATGTGCACGTCGAGCGCGCCCTGGATCGTCGTGATTGGCTGCTCATCGAGATAGATGCCGACGCTCGGCTGCGATCCCGAGTGATTGCCGTCACCGCCACTCACCACGCCGCGCATGTAGACCTGCGCGAACCCGGGGCCGAAGGTCTGGAACGACACGCTCGGCAGGAACCGGACGTAGTCCTCGAAGCTCGTGACGTTGAGTTCCTGCAGGCGCGCCGACCCGAGAGCCTGGATGGCGACCGGCACGCTCTGCATGCTTTCCTCACGCTTCTGCGCCGTGACGATGATCTCCTCGAGACCCTGCTGTTGCGCATGCGCCATGGGCAGTGCGGCGAGCAAGGCCGGCGCCAGGGGCGCCGCGATCCGGAAGCCGCGGGTTCTGGAAGCCGCGGCGTCCCGCCCGGCTGCGCGCATTCGATGGAGCTTTCTGCGACGGCTGCGTGTCATCTCGGTGACCCCCTGATTATGATGCTGCCATTCTGTTGCGGTTGTACTGCGGATTCAAATGCCCGGTGCGGCGGGATACGTTTCTGGAACGGGTCCAAGGGCGCGCCGCAGCGGTTCGAGCCACGGCTCGAAGTGACGCCAGTGCTCGACTGCATCCCGGTAGATCGGCTGGCGGACCTGCTCGGAACTCGCGGTCCGCACGGCGCGTTCGTTCTCGTGGAACCGCAGGCAGGCGTCCTCGAATGGCAGGCCGCAGTATTCGAGCAGGCTGCGCACCTCGGACTCGGCATCCTCGACCATCCTTTCGTAGATCACGCGATGTACGCGGCCGGGCAGCACCGCGTCGAAGTGTGCCATGAGTTCCACGTAGTCGCGGTAGTACCGGCCGAGGTCCCCGAGATCGTAGGTGAAATGCTGTCCGCGTGCGAAGTGCTGCTTGAAGCAAGAGAAGCAGCAACTCATCGGATGGCGTCGGGCCTCGACAATCCGGGCATTCGGCAGCATGAGGTGAATCAGGCCCACATGTGCCCAGTTGTTCGGCAGCTTGTCGATGAAGAACGCTGCGCCCGACTTGCGCTGGATGCGGGTCTGCCCGAGGTACTGCTCGCCGAGCCCGCGCAGTGTCGATGCGTCCAGGGACGCGAGGATCTCGGGGTACGACGATGGCTCGCCCCGTTTCGTGCGTCCGGAGAGCCTGCGTGCGATGCCCACGAGATCTGGCAGCTCCATCGTGCCTTCGACGGCCGAATGGCTCGCGAGGATCTGCTCGACCAGCGTCGACCCGGACCGCGGTAGACCGACGACGAAGATCGGGTCCGCCGCCGCGGCTCCCCAGCCCTTGCGCTCGGTGAAGAACTGTCGCGTGAACAGTGCCCGGGAGCGTCTCACGTGCGAGGTCGTCTCGTCGGCTTCGTACCGGATGCCGGCCCTGCGCAGGCGGTTGCCGCGCGCGTAGTGCTCGAAGGCCTGCTCGTACTCGCCCGCGTCCTCCAGCGCCTTGCCGAGCGCGAAATGAAAATGGAACCGGTCCTCGTCGCTCAGGACCGTCCGCTCGAGCTGCGAGCGCATCGCCGCGACTTCGTCGGCCGGGAACCGGAAGGTCTTCAGATTCGCCAGGCTCCAGTATGATTCCCCGAGTGTCGGCGCGAGTGCGATGCTCCGGCGATACGCGCGCACGCTTTCGTCCTGCCGGCCGGCCGTCTTGAGCGAGTGTCCATAGCTCATCCACACCTTCGCATTGCCGGAATACGTGGCCAGCACGCCCGCGTAAACCTCGATGGCCGCGTCGACCTCGCCGATCTTGGTGAGGATCGCCGCCTCGAGGGCGCGAATGCCCGGGTTGCCTGGCTCGCGGGCCGTGAGCCTCCGGACTTCGGCCAGCGCCTGCTCGAAGCGCCCCGAGCGGTGCAGCACGACGGCGTAATTGTGGCGAGCCGCCGCGAATCCGGGCGCGAGTTCGAGGCAGCGAGCGAGCAGGGACTCCGCGTCCGACAGGCGTCCGAGTCGGGCCGCGACCTCGGCCAGCATGCGGATTGCCGCCACGTCGGTCGGGAATTTCTTCAGGTGCTCGCGCAGCAGCGCCTCGGCCACGGCGATGCGGTTCTCGCACAGGGCGGCGGCCGGCTCGAGCAATCTCGGGTCGCGTGTCGACGCCTTGATGTGTCGCGCGCAGGCATCGTTGGCGCCGGCCTCGTCGCCCATCGCCCTGAGGTGATCGCCGAGCACCCGCCAGGCATCCGCGTGGTCGGGATTCAGTGCGACCGCGCGGCGCAGCGCCTCGACAGCGGCCTCGCCGCGTCCCGCGAGACCGAATGCGAGACCGAGCTCGAAGTGTGCCGCGGGCCGGCTCGGTTGCGTCCGTGCCAATGATTCGAGCAGTTCAATGGCCCGCGCGGCGTCGCCCTGCATTCTCGCGGCGATCCCACCAATGAGCATTGCCATCGGCTGGCCGGGCACGACCCTGAGTATCTCGGCGGCCTGCTCGGCCGCGAGCGCCGGATCCTTCTGCAGCAGTTTCCCGGCGTGGTCCAGCGCGACTTCGACGGTACCGACGGGCTCGGGCGCGTGGGTCATCGCGGCGCGGTTTTGACAGTCATGCCGGGCAATGAAAGACTCGCCCCGCGCCATTGTCAAATGAGGCCGGCGTGGCTCACGATCACGTCGGCGCGGATGCAAGGCGAGGTTCTTCATGCTCATTCGCGGTCGGTGGTCCGGCGCCGACATCCGCAGGTTCGTTGCCGCGACGGTCGTGTGCCTCGGATCGCCGGCATACGCGGGCAGCGCGCCGCCACCAGGCGTCGTGACCGTCCCTCCGTTCGCTTCCGACTCCGGCTCGCTCGCCGTGCGCTGCGGCATGCTGATCGACGGCGTCTCAGCGGAACCCCTCCGGGATGTCGTGGTCGTCATCAGGAGCGGCCGGATCGAGAGCGTTGCCGCGAATGCGGCCGTACCTTCCGGACTGCCGGAACTCGATCTCGCCGGGTACACCTGCCTCCCCGGCCTGATCGACATGCATACGCACCTCACCGACCGCCCGGGCGACACTGCCGACCTCACCGTCTACTACCGCCGCACGCAGGATGAACAGCTGCCGATCGCTCGCGAGAATGCGCGCCTGACGCTGCTCGCGGGGTTCACTACGGTGCGTGATGTCGGCACGTACATCGCGTGGACCGACCGCGCGTTGCGCGACGAGATCAACGACGGCCGGACGGTGGGGCCGCGCATGCAGGCGTCGGGTTTCTACCTCACGATTCCCGGCGGCGGCGGCGATCTCGTGATCCCGGGTCATCCGGAGTCGGAGATCCCGGCGCACGTCCGGGTGGGCGTCGCGCGTGGACCGGACGAATTCCGCCGCAAGGCCGAACTCGCGGTCGCAGGCGGCGCCGATCTACTGAAGGTGATCGCCTCGGGAGCCGTGCTTGCATTCGAGGGTATTCCCGGCGAGCCGGAGATGACGCCTGAGGAAATCTCCGCGGTGGTCGAGGTCGCCCACCGGCATGGACTCGAGGTGGCGGCGCATGCGCACGGGGCGCGATCGATCCGCGAGGCGATCCTCGCAGGCGCCGACACGATCGAGCACGCCTCGCTGATCGACGCGGCGGGCATCGAACTCGCGCGGCAGCGGCAGGTCGCGCTGTCGATGGACGTCTACAACGGCGACTACATCGAGTCGGAAGGTCGCAGGCAGGGCTGGCCCGAGGAATTCCTGCGCAAGAACCTCGAGACGACGGAGGCGCAGCGGCAAGGTTTCAGGAGGGCGCATGCCGCCGGCGTGCCGATCGTCTATGGCACGGATGCCGCCGTGTATCCGCACGGCCTGAATGCGCGGCAGTTCGGGATCATGGTGGGGCTCGGCATGAGCCCCATGCAGGCCATCCAGTCGTCCACGTCGGTGGCCGCCCGGCACATGGGCTGGTCCGATCGTGTCGGCAGCCTGTCGCCGGGACTCTATGGCGACCTGATTGCCGTCCCTGGCAATCCGCTCGAGGACATCCGCCGGCTGCAGGACGTCACAGTGGTGATCAAGGGCGGGCAGGTGTTCAAGCTGACTGCGGCCTCGCGATGAGTTCGCAGGCCTGATCCGCGCCTTCAATCGCGCCTGCCCGCCCGGCCCAACCCGATCAGGCCAGGTCCGGGAGCGGTCATCGGTTCCCCTGTGGCACCTCGCGGCCCCCGGCTTGTCATAGAATCAGGACCGTGGCGTCCGGGCGACAGGAAACAGGCATGCCGGCCGAAGAATTGTATGTCGAGTTGCAGCGGAAACTCGGGGATGTCCTTCCCGACGCCGAGATCTACCTCAAGGCGGAGGTCGCTGCCGAGGTCATGCGCCTCAAGGTCGAGCGGGACGCGGTCATCCTCGGGCACAACTACATGGAGCCGGCGTTGTTCCATTCGGTGCCCGACTTCCGGGGGGACTCGCTGGAGCTGAGTCGCCGGGCGGCCGAGACGGACAAGTCGGTCATCGTGTTCTGCGGCGTGCGCTTCATGGCGGAGACTGCCAAGATCCTGAATCCCGGCAAGACCGTGCTGCTGCCGACGGAGAAGGGCGGCTGCTCGCTCGCCGAGAGCATCACGGCGGCCGACGTGCGCGCGCTGCGCGCGGCCTACCCGGGCGTGCCGATCGTCACCTACATCAACACCTACGCCGACGTGAAGGCCGAGTGCGACATCTGCTGCACCTCGAGCAATGCCGTGGCCGTCGTCGAGTCGCTCGAGTCCGATACCGTCATCTTTCTGCCGGACGAGTACCTCGCGCGCAACGTCGCGCGGGAGACCGGCCTGCACGTCATAGTCCCGAGCGTCCTGCCGAGGGCCGGGAAGGACGACACCGGGCTCGAGCACACGATGATCTCCTGGAAGGGCCGCTGCGAGGTGCACGAGCTCTTTACGACCGAGGACGTAGACTCCGTCCGCAGGCAGTTCCCGGACGTGATGATCCTCGCGCATCCGGAATGCAGTCCGGAGGTCGTCGCGAAGGCCGATTTCTCGGGCAGCACGACCGCGATGATCAAGGCCGTCGAGAAGTCGAAGGCGAAGCGTTTCCTGCTCCTCACCGAGTGCTCGATGGGCGACAACATCGTCGCCGCCAACCCGGACAAGGAAATGCTGCGTCTCTGCAGCCACCGCTGCCCGCACATGCACGAGATCACGCTCGAGCAGACGCGCGATTCGCTGCGTCACATGCGCTGGGTGATCGACGTGCCCGAGGACGTGCGGGTGCGCGCCCTGCGATCGGTCGAGCGCATGCTGGCCGTCGGGCCGAAGATCGATTGAGCGAGCCGCTGCACTGCGACGTCCTCGTGCTCGGCTGCGGCATCGCCGGCGGCACGGCGGCGCTCGAACTCGCCGAAGCCGGCCTCGACGTACTCATCGTGACGCGGGCCGAGCGGCCCGCGGAGTCGAACACCTACTGGGCGCAGGGCGGAATCATCTTCGAGGGATCCGGGGACTCGCCGGAGCTGCTGGCGCGCGACATCGACCACGCGGGCGATGGACTGTGTCACGGGCGTGCCGTCGACATCCTCGCGCGCAGCGGCCCGGGTCTCGTCCGGTCGCTGCTGCTCGATCGCCTGAAGGTGCCGTTCGATCGCGAGCCCGACGGCAGTCTCGCCCTCGGCCGCGAGGGCGGGCACTCGATCCCGCGCATCGTGCACGCCACGGACGCAACCGGCCGCGCGATCGAGAGCGCACTCATCGAGGCGCTGTCGAGTCACCCGCGGGTGCGCGTCCTGGCAAATCACACCGGCGTCGACCTCCTGACACCCGCGCACCACGGGCGCGACCGCCGCGCCATCTACGATCCGCTGTCCTGCGTCGGTGCGTACGTGCTCGAGCAGGCGTCCGGCGAGATCGTGCGCTGTTTCGCGCGTGCGACCGTGCTCGCCACGGGCGGACTCGGCCAGATCTTCCTGCGCACGACGAACCCGGTCGGCTCGCGCGGGGACGGCCTCGCCATGGCCGATCGCGCGGGCGCGCGCGTGATCAACACCGAGTACGTGCAGTTCCACCCGACGGCGTTCTACCATCGCAACGCGCCGTGCTTCCTCATCACCGAGGCCGTGCGCGGCGCAGGTGCGCGGCTCACCGACGAGCACGGGACGCCGTTCATGGATCGGTACGATCCCGAGTGGAAGGATCTCGCGCCTCGCGACGTGGTCGCACGCAGCATCCATTCGGAAATCCTGCGTCGCGGCGTGCCGAACGTCTACCTCGACCTGCGCTCGCACATCCCGGCCGAGCGCATCCGCGCCGAGTTCCCGGAGATGGTGCGCGGCTGCCTGGAATACGGCATCGACATCACCCGGGACCTGCTGCCCGTCGTCCCGGCCGCGCATTATTCCTGCGGCGGCGTCTGGGTGGACGAGCACGGGCGCAGCACGATCGAGCGCCTGTACGCCGTCGGCGAGGTGTCGTGCACCGGGCTGCACGGCGCGAACCGCCTTGCGAGCACCTCG
>JAGOXN010000390.1 GCA_018059685.1 Steroidobacteraceae bacterium
GCGCCGAGCTGGTTCAGATAGCGGAAGCTGTCGAGGAAGCTCGCCGCCCAGGGGCTGCCGCCGCACGCGGCCTGTGCGGTCTCGGTGTTCCAGACCGGCTTGCCCGGCTCGTACCTGTCGCGCAGCCCGGCATAGTACGAGTAGTCGATCAACGTCCGGTCGAGCCACTCGGGTGCGAGCGCGTCCTCCTTCACCGCGGTACCGATCTTCATGAACGCGCAGCGCTGCGACACCGAGCCGTAGAAGTGGTAGCTGACCGCATCGAGGCTGCCGGGATTCGCCCGCATGATGTCTTCGGTGCGAATGTTTCCGCTGCCCTGCATCTGGACGTTGACCGGGACGTCCCTGGCCATTGCACCTTCGCCGACGCCTCCGGGACCGAGGATGATCATCGAAGGCAGCGCCTTGCGCGCCCAGTCGCGAAAAGTCCTGAAATCGGCCGCGTAGTCGGCCGCGTCGTAACCCTGGGGCATGCCGATCGTCGCGCCGGGAACGTTGGGCTCATTGAAGAACTCGGCCGCGTAGATGCTGCCGCCCGCCTCGCGGGTGAGGTCGACCATGCGCTGCGCCTGATCGGACTGCCACGCGCCGTCCGGTCCGCGCGTACCCGCGCTGACGGCGAAGCTCGTGACGACCGGCGCGTCGACTGCCCTGGAAAACGCGACGACACCCTGCCACTGCTCGCGCGTCAGGACCTGCTTGTACCCCTGGGGCGGTGCCTCCAGTCGTTCGCCCCCGGCCTCCAGGTAGGTGTTGTTGGCCCAGGTGCCCGAGACCCGCATGAGGCTGGGGCCCAGGTGCTTCGCCAGGTGGATGAGCCGCGGGTCCGCCAGGTCTACGGCCGGGCGTTCGCGATAGACCTCGCCCGCCGGGCCGCCATACGGCGCCCAGAAGCGGCCGCCCGTGACTTCGACCATCTCGACGTTGTACGCCTGGAAACGCTCGTCGACCTCCGCGAGCCTTGCAAGGTGGGACAGACCCATCCCATCGCTCGGCGTCGCGGCGGAGGCCATCGCAGCGACGATCAATGCAGCGGTCGCGGCCAGGTATCTGCGCATCAGGCTGTCTCGCCCGGAAACGTGTGCGCTATGGTATGAAGTCACGATGGTTGCAGCAACGGCATATCCACGGCGCGCGATCGTGGCCGCAGCGCTCACGACGATCGCTGCGCTCGCGGGCGGCCTGCCGCAGGGGAGCGCACGCGCCGCATCGCCGCCCGGCGCGCAGACGCTGCTCGATTCCAGCGACGGCGCGGACTGGGCCGCCTACGGCCGCACGTACGGCGAAGGGCACTACAGTCCCCTGCGCGAGATCCGCGCGGACAACGTTGGCCGGCTGGGGCTTGCGTGGTCGCTCGACCTCCCGCCCGGTAATTCCGCCACGATCCCCCTGGCCGTGGACGGCATCCTCTACCTGGCGACGGGCTACAGCGTCGTGCGCGCGGTCGAGGCCCGCACCGGAAGGGAGCTGTGGAAGTACGACCCGGAGGTCGCGCGGCACGCCGGTCAAAAGCTGCAGGGTCCGTGGGGGACGCGTGGCCTCGCGTGGTGGAACGGCCGCATCTTCACCGGCACGGCGGACGGGCGACTCATCGCCATCGATGCGCGCACGGGCCAGCCGGTCTGGAGCGCCCTGACGGTCGGCCGCGATGACGGTCGTTACATCAGTGGCGCGCCCCGTGTCTTCGACGGCAAGGTCGTCATCGGCCACGGCGGCGCCGATTACTCGGCCGTCCGCGGCTACGTCACGGCGTACGATGCGCAGACCGGGCGGCAGCTGTGGCGCTTCTACACGGTGCCAGGCAACCCCGCCGCGGGCCCTGACGGGGCGGCGTCGGATTCCGTCATGCCGCTCGCCGCAAAGACGTGGTCCGGCGAATGGTGGAAGTACGGCGGCGGCGGCACGGTCTGGAACGCCATGACCTACGACGCGGAGCTCGGCACCGTACTGCTCGGCACCGGCAACGGCTCGCCGTGGAACCACAGGATCCGCAGCGAGGGCAAGGGTGACAACCTGTTCCTGTGCTCGATGATCGCCGTCGACGCGGTCACCGGCGAGTACCGGTGGCACTACCAGTTCAACCCCGGCGAGACGTGGGACTACAACGCGGCGATGGACATGCAGCTCGGCGAGCTGCGTATCGACGGTGTCGTCCGCAAGGTCGTCGTCACTGCGCCGAAGAACGGGTTCTTCTACGTCATCGACCGCACGAGCGGGAAGCTCATTTCCGCAGAACCCTTCGCTCCCGTGAACTGGGCCACCCGGATCGATCCCGCGACGGGGCGGCCCGTGGAGGTGCCCGAGGCGCGTTTTCCGGACGGCTCCACCTTCGCGATGCGACCCGGCCCGCTGGGTGCGCACAACTGGAGCCCGATGTCGTTCAACCCGGTGACGGGTCTCGTCTACATTCCCACGCTGGATGGCGCCGCGAAGTACAGCGACAAGGGCATCAACGCGCAGACCTGGGGCCGCCGGCCGGGCCTCGCGGCCAACCCCGGCGAGATCGTCGAATACGTCACCGGGGATCCAGCTCTCCCCGGCCTGAACCAGTCGTCCCTGCTCGCCTGGGATCCGGTCCGGCAGCGCGAAGCGTGGCGCGTGCAGCAACCCGACTTCTGGAACGGCGGCGTGCTCTCGACGGCCGGGAATCTCCTGTTCCAGGGCGAAGTCGACGGAACCTTCAACGCCTATGATGCTGCGACCGGCCGCAAGCTGTGGACGTTCGCGGCACAGGCTCCGGTGCTCGCGGCCGGCATCACCTATCGAGCCGGAGGACGGCAGTACCTGACCGTCCTGACCGGCTACGCCGCGGCGCCCGCCGCGTTCGGCTCGCTGGTGCAGAAGCACGGCATCGACTATCGGACGCAGAAGCGACGCGTGCTGACCTTCACGCTCGACGGTGCCGCGAAGTTGCCGCCTCCGGAGCCGCGCGTGCATCCGGTTCTGGCACCCGACCCGACGTTCGAGCCCGACGCGGACGCTGCCGGACGCGGGTGGATGACG
>JAGOXN010000391.1 GCA_018059685.1 Steroidobacteraceae bacterium
TGCGCGCGACGCTCGCGGGCTTCCTCGCCGACGGCCCCAGCGCCGAGGAACTGCGGGCCGCCAAGGACAACCTCGTCAATGGCTTCGGCCTGCGCCTGGACTCCAACGCCAAGCTGCTCGACTACGTGTCGATGATCGGCTTCTACCGCCTGCCGCTCGACTGGCTGGAGCGCTACCCGCAGCAGGTCGCCGCGGTCGACGTGGACACGGTGCGCGAGGCCTGGCAGCGCCGCATCCGCCCGGAACAACTCGTCACCGTGATCGCCGGCGGCGACGGCGACCGCGCCGCCGCCGCGGAGGCCGCATCCGCCACCGCCCCCGCGGAAGCCGCGCAGTGAGCCGGGTCCGCATCGTCGGCGGACAGTGGCGCTCGCGCCTGCTCGACGTGACCGCGGTGCCCGGACTGCGCCCGACGCCCGACCGCGTGCGCGAGACGCTGTTCAACTGGCTGGGCCAGGACCTCGACGGCCAGGCCTGCGTGGACCTCTTCGCCGGCACCGGCATCCTCGGCTTCGAGGCCGCCTCGCGCGGCGCCGCCAGCGTGCTGATGGTCGAGCGCGACGCACGCGCGCTCGACGCGCTGCACAAGGCCGCAAAGACCCTACAGGCGGCGCAAGTAGAGATCGTGCGCGGCGATGCGGTAAGATTCGCGCAAACGACGCCGCGCAGTTTCGACGGCGTGTTCCTCGACCCGCCCTACAAGCAGGGCTGGCTCGAGCAGGTGTCGCCCTGGCTGGACCGGCTGGTCCGTCCCGACGGGTGGCTCTATGTCGAATCCGAAGCCGCCGTGGACAGCCTCGGCGCATGGCGCACGGTCAAGCAGGGCCGTGCCGGGCAGGTCCATTTCCATCTCATGCGCAGGAGCGAGGAATGAAGGAAGCGATCGCGGTCTATCCGGGCACCTTCGACCCGTTCACCCGCGGCCACGAGGACCTCGTGCGGCGCGCCTCGATCCTGTTCGAGAAGGTGGTCGTGGCGGTCGCGCGCAGCAACAGCAAGAACCCGATCTTCGGACTGGAGGAGCGGGTCGACATCGCCCGCGACGCCGTGTCGGCCTTCCCCAACGTCGAAGTGGTCGGCTTCGACATCCTGCTGATGGAGTTCCTCAAGCAGCAGGACGCGCGCGTGATCATCCGCGGCCTGCGCGCGGTATCCGACTTCGAATACGAATTCCAGATGGCGGGGATGAACCGCAAGCTCTATCCGGACGTCGAGACGGTGTTCCTGACGCCCGGCGAGGAGTTCATGTTCATCTCCGCCACGATGGTGCGGGAGATCGCCCGCCTCGGCGGCGACGTGAGCAAGTTCGTGCAGCCCAGGGTGCTCGCACGGCTGCAGGAAAGACTCAAATCAAAGTAAACGCAAGGAAGCGAAGACCATGGCTCTGATGATTACCGACGAATGCATCAACTGCGACGTCTGCGAACCGGAGTGCCCCAACGGCGCCATCTACCAGGGCGAAGAGATCTATGAGATCGACCCCAACAAGTGCACCGAGTGCGTCGGCCACTTCGACGAGCCGCAGTGCCAGCAGGTGTGCCCGGTCGACTGTATCCCGCTCGACCCCAAGCACGAGGAGACCAAGGACCAGCTGATGGCCAAGTTCCTCAAGCTGACCGGCAAGGCCTGATCGCAGCCGGCGGGAGCCCGTCCCGCCGGACGGAACGACGGGGGCGGCCTTCGGCGCGCCCCCGTCCGCATTTCGAATGCGCGCATGAGCCCGCGCCGCTCAGGCGGCCGCGCGCACGCCCATGGCCGGCGCGCTGCCGGGCACGCCGAGCGTGTCGGCGATCGCCGCCTCGAGGGTGTCGAGCTCGGCCAGCAGCGCGCGCAGCGCCTCTTCGCCCTGCACGAGCTCCTCCACGCGGCTCTCGAGCGTGTCGGTGGCCTCGTGGATGCGCTTGACGCTCTCCAGCCGGCGCTTGAGCTGGATCTGGTACTCGCGCACCTGAGTCTCGAGCGGCGACATCACCGCGCGCAGCCACTGCTCGACGTCGCGGTTGGCGAGCTCGAAGGTCTGACGCGCCTGCACCGCCACGGTCTCGAAGAACTTCTGCGTGAGCGCGTGCTTCTCGGTGGTGACGAGCGTCAGCGCCGTGTTGATCTGGCGGTTGAAGGCCGACTCGAGGCGGTCGAGCTCCTTCTCGTAGCGCAGCGTCGAGAAGCCTTCGGGCGCGGTGAGCTTGAGGCCGTGCTCGACGCTGAAGCGCTTATACATCGCCTCGAGCATGCGGGTGATCTCGCCGATCTCCTCAGTCGAGCGCTGCAGGTTGCCGCGCAGGCTGCGGAAGTAGCCCTGCATGGCGTTGCGCAGCCCGCGCGTGAAGCTCGATTCGAGCATCGCCTCGCGCGTGCGCCGGGTCTCGTCGCGCACCGCATCCAGGCCCATGTGCGCGAACAGGTTGTTGGCGAGGTCGGTGAACACCGTGCGCACCGCGTAGTACTTCTGCAGCCCCTGCTCGAACTCCTCCTTCTCGCTGCGGATCTTGCGCATCATGTACTCGATGACGCTCTGGTTCTTGCCGCGCAGGTCGGTGAGCTCCTGGAGCTGCTCGCGCAGCCCGGCCAGGCGCGCCTCGAGCAGGCTGCGCGTGGCGGCGGCGACCTCGGCGACTTCGGCCAGGGTGTCCTCGCGCACGATCTCCTGCTTGGTGGGCAGCAGGTCCTCGGCGAGCGCGCGCTCCAGCAGCGGGATGCGGCTGCGCGCGAGCAGGACCTCGTCGCCCTGGATGCGCGCCACCAGCCCCTTCTGCGCCGATACCGGGAACACCGCGGCAGGCTCGACACCCAGCGTGGCGGCGACCGAGTCGACCTGGCGGCCGATCTCGGCCTCGATGCGGGCCTCGTCGCGCAGCCCGTCCCACAGGCCGTCGATCTTGTTGAGCACGACCAGGCGCCCGCGCTGGCGCTCGCTGCCGGCCTGCACGTAGTTGCGCCACACCGCGAGGTCGCTCTGGGTAACGCCGGTGTCGGCGGCGAGGATGAACAGCAC
>JAGOXN010000392.1 GCA_018059685.1 Steroidobacteraceae bacterium
ACGCGCGCACCGGGCATCGCCCCAAGCGGGTCCGCGTGCGTCATCTCGGGCGCGAGTTCGTGCTCGGCGACGACCGCGAAAGCCTCACGATGGGCCGTGCCGAGGAAAACGACATCGTCGTGAAGGGTAACCTGATCTCGCGACTGCACGCCCGCATCGAGCTGGCCCGCAACAAGTTCATGCTCATCGACCAGAGTACGAACGGGACCTTCGTCACCAGCGAGGAGGGCAAGGAGGCCTTCGTGCGGCGCGACTCGGTCGCGCTGCAGGGCAAAGGGCTGATTGGTCTCGGGCGCCTGCCCGAGGCGGCCGCCCTGGACGCGATCCGCTACCAGATCGAGGATTGAGGGGACATGCCGAGTTTCCCGCCAGGAAAACCGGAATGTCCCCTTTCTTCAGCCCAGCGCCTGCTTGACTTTCAGGTACTGCTCGCGCAGCCGCGGCGGCGTGCGCGCGCCGAACTCGGCTAGATAACGGCCGATGTCGTCGATCTCGCGGTGCCATGCGTCGCGGTCGAGGTCGAGCAACTGCTCGAGCACGCCGTCGGCGAGATCGAGCCCGCGCAGGTCGATGTCCTCGTGCCTCGGGAGGAATCCAATAGGCGTCTCGACGGCACCGGCGCGCCCCTCGCAGCGGTCGACGATCCAGGACAGCACGCGCAGGTTGTCGCCGAAACCCGGCCAGAGGAACCTGCCGTTCTTGTCCTGGCGGAACCAGTTGACGTGGAAGACCCGCGGCAGGTGCGCGACCCGGGTCTCGAACGACAGCCAGTGGGCCCAGTAATCGGCGAAGTTGTAGCCGCAGAACGGCTTCATCGCCATCGAGTCCCGGCGCACGACGCCGACCTGGCCGACCGCGGCTGCGGTGGTCTCCGACGCCATGCCGGCGCCGACCATCACGCCATGCGCCCAGTCGCGCGCCTCGTAGACGAGCGGGGCCACTTCCCGGCGGCGGCCGCCGAACAGGATCGCCGAGATCGGCACGCCCTCGGGGTGTTCCATCAGGTGCGTATAGGCGGGATTCTGCTTCGCGGAGACCGTGAACCGCGAATTGGGATGCGCCGCCGGCCCGTTGGCCTTGTCGTAGTGACGGCCCTGCCAGTCCAGCACCGGTTGCCCGCTGATGCGGCCCTCCCACCACGGCTCGTTGTCGGCCGTCACCGCCACGTTCGTGTAGATCGTGTCGTGGTGGATCATCTCGTAGGCATTGCGATTGGTCTTCGGGCTCGTGCCCGGGACCACGCCAAAGAATCCCGCCTCCGGATTGATTGCGCGCAGGCGCCCGTCGGTGCCGACGTGCAGCCAGGCGATGTCCTCGCCGATGGTCCAGACCTTCCAGCCCGGCATCGTGTCCGGCGGGATGAGCATGCCGAGGTTCGTCTTGCCGCAGGCCGACGGGAACGCGGCGGCGACGTAGTGCGTCTCGCCACGCGGATTCTCGAGCCCGACGATGAGCATGTGCTCGGCGAGCCAGCCCTCGGTGCGGGCCTGCCAGCTCGCGATCCTGAGCGCATGGCACTTCTTGCCGAGCAGGGCATTGCCGCCGTAACCCGAGCCGATGCTCTTGATCGAGAGCTCCTCGGGGAAGTGCATGATGAAGCGGCGTTCGGGGTCGAGGTCACCGACCGAGTGCAGGCCCTTCACGAAGGTGCCGTCGCGCTCGATGCGCTGGAGCGCCGCGCTTCCCATGCGCGTCATGATCCGCATGTTGAGCACGACGTACGGGCTGTCGGTGATCTCCACGCCGCAACGCGCATAGGGCGACGCAATCGGGCCCATGCAATAGGGCACGACGTACATCGTGCGTCCCTGCATGCAGCCCGCGAACAGCGCGTCGACCTTGCGATGCGCCTCGGCCGGGTCCATCCAGTGGTTGTTGGGGCCCGCGTCGTCCCTGCTCCGTGTGCAGATGAAGGTCAGGTGTTCGACCCGCGCCACATCGGACGGATGCGAGCGGTGCAGGTGGCAGTTCGGGAATGTCGCCTGGTTGAGTTCGAGCAGGTCGCCCCGCCCGAGCATGGTCGCAACGAGTTCGTCACGCTCGACGTCGGATCCCGTGCACCAGTGCACGCGGTCAGGACGGGTGAGTGCCGCGGTCTCCGCGACCCAGTTGCGCAGCGCAGTATTGGTCGTCGTCATCAGTCTGGCTTCCTCGGTTCTTCATCGGCGCTGGGCCGCGGCCGGGGACCGTACGCCGATACCCTCGGTGCACCGGATTATAGCGAGCACGGCACCCATCGCGCTGCACTGCGGCAACTGCTGCGACCGGCGGTGGAAAGTCGCCAGAAAAGCCAAAAAAAAGCGCCCTCCGAGGAGGGCGCAATCAGGGGGAGACCAGTATCGAAGTGTCTGGCTGCCCGAGCCTCGCTCAGGCCGCGGCTTTGACGACCTTCGTGGCGCGGGCCTTCGTCTTGCGGACGGCGCTCTTGGCCTTGCGCTTGGCCGTCTTCACTTCGGGAATCTTCTCCTCGGCTGCGTCGACGACGCGCTCGTAGGTGCGGCTTGCGACGTTCTTGAGGTCACGGCCGGCGTGCTTGAGGATTTCCATGGCGCGCTGCCGGTTCTCCGTCATCCGGGCCCGGGTCGCGGGGAACATGTCGACCTGGTCACGCACCAGCTCGACGATGCTCTCGGCACGCGCGGCCTTCTCGAGGCGCAGCGCGAGCTCCGACAACGCGGACGTGAGCGCATCCGCGCGCAGGTCGATCAGGCTGGCGAAGGTGTTCTGTGACACCGTCGTGAGCTTCACGCCCGAGCGCGCGAACGTGCGCACCGGGCCCTTGAGGGACTTGATCTTCTCCGCGGAGCCTACGGCTGCTTCGCGGGCGGACTCGACGGACCCTTTGCGGATCTTCTGCACCTTGTCGACCAGGGCCGAGCTGGTGTCAGACACGAATTCCTGCATCTGGCTGATCATGAGTGACTCCTTGGATGCTGCTTTGCAGCATTTGCTGCAGTGCACAATATAGTGGCCCGATGATGAAGTCAAATG
>JAGOXN010000080.1 GCA_018059685.1 Steroidobacteraceae bacterium
GTCGGGCGGTCACGCGCAGCCGTGAGCAATCTGCTGCGGTTGCTGGAGCTGGCGGATGAGGTGAAGTCGCTCGTGGAGCAGCGCCAGCTCGAAATGGGGCATGCCCGGGCGCTCCTCGGGCTCACCGCGCCGCGTCAACAGGTCGAGGTGGCGATGCTCGTGGCGCGCAAGGGACTCTCCGTCCGCGAGGCGGAATCCCTCGTCCGACGCATGCTGGAGCGCAAGGACGGCGAGGGCACGCACAAGGAGCCGCCCCGCAAGGATCCGAACATCGATCGGCTCGAGCAGGATCTGGCCGAACGGCTGGGCGCGAAGGTCCAGCTGCAGCACGCGAAGGGCGGACGCGGCAAGCTCGTCATCAACTACAACAGCCTCGACGAACTGGACGGAATTCTCGGCCATATCCGATAAGTGGCACGGGGTGCCAGTTTCTATAGAGTGATTTGATGATCTGGCTGTCAAGACGTTGTCCACACCCTTTACTGTCAAGCCATACTTATTTATATGAAGTCGATGTCACGGGCCTCCGGCCCGGTGGCCGAGTGCGCGCCGCAGGGGTCAAGCAGCCGATGCAATAGCGGCAAGCCGCAGTCACCGCGACTCACCGGCGCGATTGAAGCGCTGCAAAAAGACTAGATATAATTGTCGGCCTTCCGGCGACCGCGCATTGCAGCGAGGTCGACCCGGGTAACGGACTAACTGCCACCGGTGGCCGGAAGCGCCGAAAGTGGCTTTTTTGTTGCCCAGAGTATTTTTTGTGGTGAGGCCTTGAGCAACCTCGCGCTCCGAACCGGCCGGACCGAAGCAGCGGCTGTAGTTCTGGCGCAGGCGGTGCTCGGGATGGCCGTGACAACGGTCGGTCTCGCCGGTTGGGGATCACGTGCAGGCGTGTCGGCGCTCGTGGGTGCCGGCATCGGGATCGCGACGACGACCTTCATGGCGTTCGCGATGCTGCGTCATGGCCCTGGAGTGAGCGCGCAACGCGTGGCCTGGAGTTTCTTCTCCGGGTGGTTCGTGAAGGTGGCCCTCACCCTCGCGATGCTGGTCGCGGCGCTCCAGTCACCACGCATCGTCGGGTTCCCGCTGCTCGCGGGATACGCGGCGACGTACGTCGGTTACTGGACGGCGGCCGCCCGCTGGGGCGCGCCGCGGACAGACGGAAATTTCGGAGTTGCGGACTGATCATGGCCGGCCAAGCACCTGCGAGCAGCACCGAATTCATCACCCATCACCTGACGCACCTCAAGGTCGGCGAGGGCTTCTGGACCTTTCACGTCGATACCCTGTTCATGTCCATCCTGATGGGCGTGCTGGCGCTCGGCCTGTTCTGGTCCGCCGCGCGCAAGGCCACCGCAGGCGTGCCCGGACGCTGGCAGACCTTCGTCGAGATGGTGGTCGAGTTCGTCGACACGCAGGTGAAGGAAGTCTTCCACCTCGACCGCAGTTTCCTCGCACCGCTCGCGCTCACGATCTTCCTCTGGGTGTTCTTCATGAACGCCATGGACCTGCTGCCGCTCGACCTCCCGGGGATGATCGCGGGGCACTTCGGGCTGCACTACTGGCGCGTGGTGCCGACGGCCGACGTCAACACCACCTTCGCGATGTCGCTGTCGGTGCTGGTGATCGTGGTCGCCTACTCGTTCAAGGCCAAGGGTGCCGGCGGCTACCTGCACGAGCTCTTCACCGCGCCCTTCGGCGCGAACCCGGTGCTGTGGGTGCCGAATTTCCTGCTCAACCTCGTGGAACTGCTGTCGAAACCCGTGTCGCTCGCCATGCGGCTCTTCGGCAACATGTACGCGGGCGAGCTCGTATTCATGCTCATCGCGCTGCTCGGCGCGAGCTGGGCCGGCTTCACGATCGGCAGCAGCCTCTCGATGCTCGGCCACGTGCTCGCCGGCGCGGCGTGGGCCATCTTCCACATCCTGATCATCACGCTGCAAGCGTTCATCTTCATGGTGCTCACCATCGTGTACGTGGCGATGGCAACCGAGCATCACTGACCCCGGCATCCGTTCAAGCAACCGCACGACAGACTGGAGAGACTAATGGAAAACCTCGCGTTCATCGCCCAGGTCCAGAGCTTCACCGCGCTGGGCATCGGCCTGATCATCGGCCTCGGCGCGATCGGCGCCTGCATCGGCATCGGCATCATGGGCTCGAAGTTCCTCGAGGCTGCCGCACGTCAGCCGGAACTCATCCCGACCCTGCAGGGCCGCATGTTCCTGCTCGCCGGCCTGATCGACGCGGCGTTCCTGATCGGCGTCGCGCTCGCGATGTTCTTCGCGGTCGCAAACCCGCTGCTCGCACGCTTCGGCTGAAACGCGCCCGACGCGAGGACGTCGCCATGAACATCAATGCCACGCTGATCGGGCAGGCGATCGTCTTCCTGGTCCTGATCTGGTTCACCGTCAAGTTCATCTGGCCGCCGCTGCTCAAGGCCATCGAGGACCGGCAGAAGAAGATTGCCGACGGCCTCGCGGCCGCGGAGCGCGGACAGAAGGAACTGCAGCAGTCCCACGGCGAGGCCACGGGCATCGTGAACGAGGCACGCGAGAAGGCGCTCAGGATCGTCGACCAGGCGAACCGACGCTCGAACGAGATCATCGAGGAGGCCCGCACGACCGCCATCGCCGAGGGACAGCGCCTCGTCGGTGATGCACGCCAGGAAGTGCAGCTCGAGCAGGCGCGCGCGCGCGACGCGCTGCGCAAGGACGTGGCCGTGCTGGCCGTGGCCGGCGCATCCCGTCTCCTCGAGCGCGAGATCGATCCGAAGGCGCACGCCGACCTGATCGAGAAGCTCGCCCGCGAGATCGAAGGCGCGAAGGCCTGACGGCGCGACCGGCGGACCTCCAAGGAGCAAGCGTCATGGCCGAGAGAGCCACGGTAGCGAGACCCTACGCGAAGGCGGCGTTCGCCTGTGCGCAGGAGCAGGGTCGCCTGGCCGAATGGTCGGGCTGGCTCGCGACGGCCCGCGAGGTCGTCCTGAGCGACGAGTTCCAGGCCCTCGAGCGCAGCCCGGGCGTGCGGCACGGGCAGCTCGAGGAACTGATCGCCGGCATCTGTGGTGCCTCGCTCGACGCGCCGGGGCGCGCACTCCTGGCGCTGCTCACCGAGAACGGGCGGCTCGACTACCTGCCGGAGATCGCCGCGCGCTTCGCGGAGCTCGAGGCCGAGGCGAGCAACGTGGCCGACGTCGAGGTCGTCTCCGCGAGCTCACTCGACGATCGCCAGCGCGAGCGTCTCGCCGGCGCGCTGCGCAAGCGGCTCAGCCGCGACGTGCGCCTCCATTGCAGCATCGACCCCGCCCTGATCGGCGGCGCGGTCGTGCGCTCGGGGGACCTGCTCATCGACGGCTCGCTCAGGGGCAGGCTCGAGCGGCTCGGGACCGAATTGACTGGCTGAAGATTTTTTCGGGCTCTCGCCGCGCGCGCGGTCACGGCCCGCAGAGGAATGCGAAATGTCCATCAAGGCTTCTGAGATCAGCGAACTGATCAAGGCACGGATCCAGAACTTCACTGCGGCCACCGAGGCGCGCAGCGTCGGCAGCGTCGTGACGGTGACGGACGGGATCTGCCGCATCCACGGCCTGCAGGACGTCATGCAGGGCGAGATGCTCGAGTTCCCGAAGAACACCTACGGCCTCGCGCTGAACCTGGAGCGCGACTCGGTCGGCGCGGTCATCCTGGGCGAGTACGAGCACATCACCGAGGGCGACACGGTGAAGTGCACCGGCCGCATCCTCGAGGTGCCGGTCGGCACGGGACTGATCGGCCGCGTGGTCAACGCGCTCGGCCAGCCGATCGACGGCAAGGGCCCGGTCGACACGAAGGAGACCGACGTCATCGAGAAGGTGGCGCCCGGAGTGATCGCGCGCAAGTCGGTCGGCCAGCCGGTGCAGACGGGCCTCAAGTCGATCGACTCGATGGTGCCGATCGGCCGCGGCCAGCGCGAACTCATCATCGGCGATCGCCAGACGGGCAAGACGGCCGTCGCGATCGACACGATCATCAACCAGAAGGGCAAGGACCTCACCTGCATCTACGTCGCGGTCGGCCAGAAGGCCTCGACCATCGCGAACGTGGTGCGCAAGCTCGAGGAGCACGGAGCGATGGCCTACACCATCGTCGTGGCGGCCTCGGCGTCCGAGTCGGCGGCGATGCAGTACATCGCGCCATATTCGGGCTGCACGATGGGCGAATATTTCCGCGACCGCGGCCAGGACGCGCTCATCATCTACGACGACCTCACGAAGCAGGCCTGGGCCTACCGCCAGGTGTCGCTGCTGCTGCGCCGCCCGCCGGGCCGTGAAGCTTACCCGGGCGACGTGTTCTACCTGCATTCGCGGCTACTCGAGCGCGCCGCGCGCGTGAACGAGGAATACGTCGAGAAGTTCACCAGGGGTGCCGTCAAGGGCAGGACCGGATCGCTCACCGCGCTGCCGATCATCGAGACCCAGGCGGGCGACGTCTCCGCGTTCGTGCCGACCAACGTGATCTCGATCACCGACGGCCAGATCTTCCTCGAGACCGACCTGTTCAACGCCGGCATCCGGCCGGCCATCAACGCCGGCATCTCGGTGTCGCGCGTGGGCGGCGCCGCGCAGACCAAGGTGATCAAGAAGCTCGGCGGCGGCGTGCGCCTCGCGCTCGCGCAGTACCGCGAGCTCGCCGCCTTCGCGCAGTTCGCCTCCGACCTCGACGAGGCCACCCGCAAGCAGCTCGACCGCGGCCGGCTGGTGACCGAGCTCATGAAGCAGCCGCAGTACTCGCCGATCTCGGTCGCCGAGCAGGGGCTCACGCTGTTCGCGGTGAGCAAGGGATACTTCGACGACGTCGAAGTGAAGCGCGCGCTCGCCTTCGAGGCGGCGATGCGCCAGCACGTGAAGTCGAAGTACAAGGATCTCTTCGAGCGCATCGAAGCCACCAAGGATCTCTCCGCGGACGACGAGAAGGCGCTCGCCGCGGCGATCGACGACTTCAAGAAGAACGGCGCGTACTGACCCGCCGATCCGCGCAGACGCAGCACAGGTAGCAGGCACCCATGGCCGGAACCAAGGAAATCCGCCTCAAGATCAAGAGCGTGCAGAACACGCGCAAGATCACCAAGGCGATGGAAATGGTCGCTGCGTCGAAGATGAAGAAGGCGCAGGAGCGCATGCGCTCGGGCCGTCCCTATGCGCAGCGCATCCTCTCGATCGCGATGCATGCGGCGCGCGCGAACGCGGAGTACAAGCACCCGCTGCTCACGCGCCGCGAGAACGTGCGGCGGGTCGGGGCCGTCGTCATCACGACCGACAAGGGACTCTGCGGCGGCCTCAACACCAACCTCCTGAGGGTCGTGCTGAACCAGCACAAGGAGTGGCTCGCGAAGGGCATCGAGGTCGAGTACTGCACCATCGGCAACAAGGGCTTCGGCTTCGTGAACCGCATGGGCGGCAAGGTCGCCTCGCAGGTCGTCAACTACGGCGACCGCCCCTCGCTCGAACGCCTGATCGGCCCGGTCAAGATGCTGATCGACGGCTTCCTCGAAGGACGTCTCGACGAGGTGCACATCTTCGGCAACCGCTTCGTCAATACGATGAAGCAGGACCCGCTGCACAGCACCATGATCCCGATCCCGGAGAAATGGGTCGCCGAGGAGGTCTGGAGCGACCACGAGAAGGTCGGCTCCGGCACCTGGGACTACCTCTATGAACCCGATGCGAAGACGGTGCTCGACGAGCTGCTCGTGCGCTACCTGGAGACCTTCGTGTACCAGGCCGCCGCCGACAACATCGCCTGCGAGCAGTCGGCGCGCATGGTGGCGATGAAGGCGGCCTCCGACAACGCGCAGAGCATCATCGAGGAGCTGCAGCTCATCTACAACAAGAACCGCCAGGCCGCGATCACCAAGGAACTCTCGGAGATCGTCGGCGGCGCGGCGGCAGTGTAGCCCTCGGGACCGGATTCAAGGCACACACGACAGATTCAGGACACGACCATGGCACAAGCTCACGGCACCATCGTTCAGACCATCGGCGCGGTGATCGACATCGAGTTCCCGCGCGAGTCGATGCCGAAGGTCTACGACGCGCTCGTCCTCGAGGACAGCGGCAACGCGCTCGCGGAGAAGGGCCTCACCTTCGAGGTCGAGCAGCAGCTCGGCGACGGCGTCGTGCGCACGATCGCGCTCGGCTCCTCGGACGGCCTGCAGCGCGGCATGAAGGTGCGCAACACCGGCGCGGCGATCTCGGTGCCGGTGGGCCCCGGCGTGCTCGGCCGCGTGATGGACGTGCTCGGCCGCCCGATCGACGAACGCGGCCCGGTGCAGGCCGACGAGCGCCGCGCGATCCACCAGCCGGCGCCCAAGTTCGACGAGCTGGCGCCGTCGGTCGAGCTGCTCGAGACCGGAATCAAGGTCATCGACCTGATCTGCCCGTTCGCGAAGGGCGGCAAGATCGGCCTGTTCGGCGGCGCGGGCGTCGGCAAGACCGTCAACATGCTCGAGCTGATCAACAACATCGCGAAGCAGCACTCGGGCCTCTCGGTATTCGCCGGCGTCGGCGAGCGCACCCGCGAGGGCAACGACTTCTACCACGAGATGTCCGAGGCGAACGTCATCGTGCAGGAGGACCTGTCGAAGTCGAAGGTCGCGATGGTGTTCGGCCAGATGAACGAACCGCCCGGCAACCGCCTGCGCGTGGCGCTCACCGGCCTCACGATGGCCGAGCGCTTCCGCGACGAAGGCCGCGACATCCTGTTCTTCGTCGACAACATCTACCGCTTCACGCTCGCGGGCACCGAGGTGTCGGCGCTGCTCGGCCGCATGCCGTCGGCGGTTGGTTACCAGCCGACGCTCGCCGAGGAGATGGGCAAGCTGCAGGAGCGCATCACGTCGACGAAGTCCGGCTCGATCACGTCGATCCAGGCGGTGTACGTGCCGGCGGACGACCTGACCGACCCGTCGCCGGCGACGACCTTCGGCCACCTCGACGCGACGCTGGTGCTGTCGCGCGACATCGCCGCGCTCGGCATCTATCCGGCCGTGGATCCGCTCGACTCGACCTCCCGCCAGGTCGACCCGAACGTGATCGGCGAGGAGCACTACGAGACCACGCGCGCGGTGCAGGCCGTGCTGCAGCGCTACAAGGAACTGCGAGACATCATCGCGATCCTCGGCATGGACGAGCTGTCGCCCGAGGACAAGCTCACCGTGGCCCGCGCCCGCAAGATCCAGCGTTTCCTGTCGCAGCCGTTCCACGTGGCCGAGGTGTTCACCGGCAGCCCGGGCAAGTACGTGCCGCTCAAGGACACCATCCGCGGCTTCAAGGCGATTCTCGCCGGCGAGTACGATCACCTGCCGGAGCAGGCGTTCTACATGATCGGCGCGATCGAAGAGGCGGTGGAGAAGGCGAAGACGCTGCAGTAGGCCGGGTGACGGCCGCAGCAGGAGCGACCATGGCAGCCACGATCCGCATCGACGTCGTCAGTGCCGAGGAGTCCATCTATTCCGGGGAGGCCGAGTTCGTCGTGCTCCCGGGCATCATGGGCGAGCTCGGCATCTATCCGCGCCACGCGCCGCTGATTACGCAGATCAGGGCCGGTACGGTGCGCATCAAGGTGCCGGGGAAGACGGACGAGGAGATGGTCTACGTGCAGGGCGGCTTCCTCGAAGTGCAGCCCAATCACATCAACGTGCTCTCCGACACCGCGATCCGCGCCTCGGACCTCGACGAGGCCAAGGTGCTCGAGGCGAAGAGGGCGGCCGAGGAAGCCGTCCGCGCGCGGACCGAGAAGCACGAGATCGCGACCGCCGAGGCCGAGCTCGCGGCGATCGGTGCGCAGCTGCAGGCGATCCAGAGGCTCCGCAAGACGCGCCGCTGAGGGACTGTCCCCGCAGGGGACTGTCCCTGTCCGGTCCTGTCCGATCCCCGCAGGGGACTGTCCCTTTTGACGCCGTGCAGGGACCGTGCCTTGCCGAGCAACGAAAAGCAAAGGGCCCGCATCGCGGGCCCTTTGCAATCCCGTTCCTCAGTGGCGCGTCACTTCAGCTCCAGCTCGCGGATGTACTCGTTGCCGAGCAGTGTCCGGAGCTTGCCGCGCTTCACGGTGGCGTCGGTCTGGGCCGCCATGTCCCCGAAGATCTTCTCGGTGATCGCATCCGAGCGGGCGTCGAGTCCGTCGAGGGCCGCGAAGTTCTTGTAGACCGTGATGAGGTACAGGTCCGGGTCGTGCGGACCGCGCGGGTTCGCCGAGTACACCGAATAGTCGAGGATGATCCCGGCCTTCTTCAGCTCCTCCATCTGCTGCTTGTACGGACCGGCCAGGTATTTCAGGTACTCATCGAACATGCCGGGCTCGGTGCGGACCGATGCGACGTCCACGACCGGACCCTCCGAGTAGGCCCGGTCAGCCGCCACGACCGCGCTGCCAAGCGACAGCGATGCCAACAGCCCGGCAACAGCGCCGAGCACTCGCGCCTTCGACTTCATGCGGAACCCCCTTACGTCTGTGCTGACGCGGTACGTTCCGCGTCATCCTTGTTGCGGGGCGGATGCCCCGTGGCCGGGCAAGCTACGCCTCGAGCACGGCCCGTGTCATGACGCAGTGCGAGATGGCGGATCGTGGTTCGACTGCGCCCGTCCGGCCCTTCGGTACAATGCGGCGCAAGACCGCTTCGGATCGACCCATGTCCCTATCCGTCGTGATCCTGGCCGCCGGCCAGGGCCAGCGCATGAACTCGGACCTGCCCAAGGTCCTGCAGCCGCTCGCCGGCCGGCCACTGCTCGCGCACGTGCTCGACGCGGCGAGTGGCCTCGAAGGCGCCGCGACCTACGTCGTATACGGCCATGGGGGCGAGCAGGTACCCGATGCCTTCGGAACCCACGCCGATGTGAAGTGGGTACGGCAGGCCGAGCAGCACGGGACGGGACACGCCGTGGCACAGGCGATGCCGCACATTCCGGACGACCATCTGGTGCTGGTGCTCTATGGTGACGTGCCGCTCGTGCAGCCCGGGACGCTCGCGCGTCTCGTGGCTGAAGCAGGCCCGGGCACGCTGAGCCTGCTGTCCGTCATGCTGCCGGACCCGACAGGCTACGGCCGCATCATCCGCGACGGCGCCGGCAACGTGGTCCGCATCGTCGAGCACAAGGACGCCAACGCGAAGGAGCGGGCGATCCGGGAGTCGAATACCGGCCTCATGTGCGTCCCGGCCGGGCGGCTTCGGCAGTGGCTCGCGTCGCTTCGCAATGACAATTCCCAGGGCGAGTACTACCTCACCGACGTGATCGTCGCGGCCGTGCGGGCGGGCGTGAAGGTAAACGCCGTGGTTGCGCCGACCGTGGCGGAGGTGATGGGCGTCAACGACAAGCTGCAACTCGCGGAGCTCGAATCGGCCTACCGCCAGCAGCGTGCGGCCGAACTCATGCTCGCGGGCGCCACGATCGTGGACCCCGCGCGATTCGACGCGCGCGGTCCCCTGGCGGTCGGCCGCGACGTCTACATCGACGTCAACGTGGTGCTCGAAGGCCGCGTGAAGCTCGGCGACCGCGTGCGCATCGGCCCGAACGTCGTGATCCGCGACAGCGAGATCGGCGACGACACCGTCGTGTTCCCGAACTGCGTGATCGACCGCGCGCGCATCGGCAACGAGTGCAACATCGGGCCGTTCGCGCGATTCAGACCGTCGTCGACGCTCGCGGCGGGCGTGCACATCGGCAATTTCGTCGAAGTGAAGAACAGCGACATCGGCCCTGGCAGCAAGGCGAACCACCTCACCTACCTCGGCGATACGACGGTCGGCGAGAAGGTGAACGTGGGCGCCGGCACGGTCACCTGCAACTACGACGGCGCCAACAAGTGGCGTACCGAGATCGGGGACCGGGCGTTCATCGGCTCGGGCGCCATGCTGGTCGCGC
>JAGOXN010000393.1 GCA_018059685.1 Steroidobacteraceae bacterium
GATGGCGGGCGGTATGCCCTCGATACGGTCCACCCGGGGCTTGTCCATGCGGTCCAGGAACTGCCGTGCATACGGGGAAAAGGTCTCCACGTAGCGGCGCTGGCCTTCGGCGTAAACCGTGTCGAAAACGAGCGAGGACTTGCCCGAGCCCGAGACCCCGGTCACCACCACCAGCTTGCGCAGCGGGATGTCGAGATCGAGCGCGCGCAGGTTGTTCTGGCGCGCGCCGCGGATGCGTATGTGATCGTGAGGGGGAGCGGCCATGGGCGGGGATCCGGGGCGCGGTCGGGACGGCCCGGAATGGCGAAGCTACCACGATCCGCCGGGATCGCGGATACTTCGCAGGACAAAGATTCCAAGATCCATGGCGAGGCACGATGCGGTTCCTCTCGGCCCTGATGCCGCGCGAGACGCGGTTCTTCAAGCTGTTCGACCGGCACGCGGAGTTCGTCCTCGCCGGCGGGCGGGCGGTCGCTGCGCTGGTGAAGGACTATGCGGACCAGACGCGGCGCTCAGCGCTGATCGAGCGCATCAACGAGGTTGAGCGCAACGCCGACAAGGTGACCTACGAGACGGTGTCGCTGCTGCACGCCACCTTCATCACGCCGTTCGACCGCAACGACATCCACCGGCTCATCTCGGGAATGGACGACATCCTCGACCTGATCCAGGACGCGGCGGAGTCGATGCATCTCTTCGACATCCAGACGCTGCCGCCGGAGTCGGACAGGATGGCCACATTGCTCGAAGATTGCTGCGTCAAGGTCCATGCGGCGGTCAAGCTGCTCAATTCGATGGACAACGCGGCCGCGGCACTCGCGCTTTCGCAGGAGATCGACGTACTCGAGAGCGAGGCGGATGCGGTGATGCGCGCCGGCATCTCCAAGCTCTTCCGCGAGGAAGAGGACGTCCGCCAGCTCATCAAGCACAAGAACGTGTACGAGTACCTCGAGAACGCCATCGACAAGTGCCAGGACGTGGCGAACATCATCGAGGCGGTCGTCGTGGAAAACGTCTGAGCATGGAGCTGCAGATCCCGCTCATGACGCTCGCGGTGCTGATCGCCATCGCGATCGCCTTCGACTTCATGAATGGTTTCCACGATGCGGCGAACTCCATCGCCACCATCGTGTCCACGGGCGTGCTGCGTCCCTACCAGGCCGTCGCCTGGGCCGCATTCTTCAATTTCGTCGCGATCTTCATCTTCCACCTCAAGGTTGCCGCGACCGTCGGCAAGGGCATCGTGGACCCCGACGCCGTGGACCACTACGTGATCTTCGGCGCGCTGATCGGCGCGATCGCCTGGAACCTGATCACCTGGTACTACGGCATCCCGTCGAGCTCGTCGCACGCGCTCATCGGGGGCATGATCGGCGCGACCCTGGCCAAGGCAGGGGCCGAGCCGCTGCTCGCGCCCGGCATCCTGAAGACAGCCGCGTTCATCTTCGTCGCGCCGCTCCTCGGATTCACGCTCGGGGCCCTGCTGAAGATCGGCGTATCGTGGGCATGCGTGCGTGCGGCGCCGCGCAAGGTCGACCGCTGGTTCCGGCGGCTGCAACTCGCCTCCTCCGCGATGTACAGCATCGGCCACGGCAGCAACGACGCGCAGAAGACCATGGGCATCATCTGGCTGCTGCTCATCTCCGCCGGGGCCACGACGCGCGGGCACCTGCCGCCCTGGGTCATCGTGAGCTGTTACGCGGCGATCGCACTCGGCACGATGTTCGGTGGCTGGCGCATCGTCAAGACGATGGGTCAGAAGATCACCAAGCTCAAGCCGGTCGGTGGCTTCGCGGCCGAGACGGGCGGCGCCATCACGCTGTTCCTCGCCTCGGGTTTCGGCATACCGGTGTCCACGACGCACACGATCACCGGCGCAATCGTCGGAGTCGGTGCCGCGCAGCGCACACGGGCCGTGCGCTGGGGCGTCGCCGGCAACATCGTCGTCGCGTGGCTCATCACGATGCCCGCGGCGGCCGTCATGGCGGCGGTTGCATACTGGGTCGGCAAGCGCGTGCTCTGAACGTCTGCGCCCCGCGAGGCCGCCCGATCCGCACCTGCTCGCGCGCCTTGGATGGATGCACCTTGCATCGCTGGCGCCTAGAGATGATAATACGACTTATTCGTATTTGACACTGCTCGCCAACCATCGCCCATCCGCTGCTCACAGCTCAGTGACGTTCGATCCCGACACATTTGCCTCCGGAACCGCGAAGTTCGACCTCGATGCTTGCGCGAGCATCACGGTCTGTGACCTGACCGGTGTCGAGCGATTCCTGGTCTGGGCCGTCCGCTGGGCCGCTTCCCGCCATGAGGATCCGTCGTTCGCGGCCATGTGCCTGCAGGACTCGTTCGATCGCGCCGGCATGGGGTCGGTCCTGCCCGTCTTCCGGCGCTACGTCGAGATCGTGCACGGCGAACCCGTCTACTGTCCCGCCGCCACGCGCCTCGGGTGCTGGCGTATCAACCCGGTCGAGGCCCACACCCTGCACGCGCTCGCGAGCCTGCAGCGCGACCGGTTCGGCGAAGCCTGGCACGCGCTGACCCGCGTCTGTACGCGCATCGACGCGGCTCGGGCGATGCTCGCGCTCGGCGAGATTGCGGATGCGTTGACTGCGGCGCACGCGCGCATCCGCCCGTGGCAGAGGTCCAGGACAGGCGCCCCGCGCGGCTGACGCGGCCGCTCAGGCTATCCGCGCGCGGCTCCGGGGCTCAGTCGCCGACGGACGCGAGGTAGGCGCGACACCCGGCCGTGAAACCGGGCCCGGCGCCGTCACAACGGCAGGGATCGGCGATTTCGTTCTCGCGTGCCCACTCGAATCCGGCCAGTTCGGCGGTGACTGCTTCCTCGACGTACGCGCGGCAGCCTTGCGCGGACGATCGATCGGCGAGCATGCAGGCCGCCGCATCCGCGATGCCGTGCCGTTCCGCCCAGGCGAACCCGGCCTTGTGGGTCTCGCAGTCGTCGGCGCAGGCGTAGCCAAG
>JAGOXN010000006.1 GCA_018059685.1 Steroidobacteraceae bacterium
CGCGCTCCACGAGCGCGAAATGCAGGTCCGGCTTGTCGCGGAAATAGACGTAGAGCAGCGCGCGGCTCAGGCGCGCGCGACGGGCGACCTGGTCCATCGTCACCGCGTCCCAGCCGACCTCCGCATAAAGTGCTTCAGCGGCGTCGACGATTTCGGTGCGGCGGCGGTCCCGCTCCTGCTGGCGGCGCTCGGTGATGTAGGACATGCGGCCCATGCTGGGCCGACAGTGACACAATGTCAATAAATAAACATGCGTCTATTGAGCTGCAGCACAAGACAACTGTGCTGCCCCCACGCCTGGCCGCTCAGGAGATCGCCGCGCCCTCACCACACTGAATGGGGTCGCGGAGTGGAGTCGAGGTGCGCGCAGGGGCCGTGCGCGGGCGGCTGGGTGGCCTGACGGATCGACGACCGGATCAGCCCATGAGGAGCCGGCTCTCTTCCTGCTCGAGGTCTTCCGGCGTACCCCACAGGACGAGCACGTCGCCGTCGCGCAACCGTGTCTCCGGGCCCGGCTCCCGGCCGACGATGCCGTCGCGACGCAGGGCCGTGACGACGATCCTGCCGTGATCGAGGCCGAGGTCGCGGATCGTCTTGCCGACTGCCACGGCGCCGCGCGGCAGCACGACGGTGCGCAGCTGCTGCCCGAGGGTGGGTCCTTCCTCCGGGCCGCGCGGGTCGTGCTTGCGGAACACGCTCCTCAGGATCGAGTAGCGATCGTGGCGGATGTCCTCGGTGGTCTCGAGCACCTCCGGCGCGGGGACCTTGAGGAACAGCAGCACGTGCGACACGAGCGACAGGCTCGTTTCGAAGATCTCTGGCACGACCTCCGTCGCGCCCGCGGCCTGCAGGGCCTCGAGCTGCGCATCGTCCTCCGTGCGCACCAGCACGGGCACGTCGTTGCGCAGCTGGCGAACCGTGCGCACGACCTCGAGTGCGCGCTGCGCGCCATGGATGCACACCACGACGACATTCGCGTGCTCGAGGCCGAGCGCGCGCAGCACCTCGGGCTCGGAGCCGTCACCGTAGACGACCGGATCGCCCGCCTGGCGCGCGTCGCGCACCCGGAACGGGTCGAGGTCGAGGGCGATGTACTCGAAGCCGCGTCGCTCGAGCACGCGGGCGAGGTTCTGGCCGACGCGGCCGAACCCGCAGATGATGACGTGCTCGCGCTGTGCGAGGTCGCGCGTCGCGGCCGTCTCGAGCGCCGCCTCCGAAGGCTCGACGCTGCGCCGCCGCTGGAGCCTGTCGGCGATCAGGCCGTTGTAGCGCACCAGCAGCGGCCCGAGCAGCATGCTCAGGGCCACGGCGGTGAGGAGGGCCTGCACCGCGCCGACCTCCACCATGTGGCTCTTCAGCAGCAGCGTCAGGAGCGCGAATCCGAACTCGCCGCCCATGCAGACGACGATGCCCGTGCGCAGCGCCTTGCGCAGGTTCGGCACGAACCAGCGCACGATGGCCGTGACGATCAGGGCCTTCCCCACCAGCAGCAGCAAGAGCAGCAGCAGCACCAGCGGCAACTGCGCAAGGAGCAGCCGCAGGTCGAGCAGCATGCCCACCGACACGAAGAAAAGGCCGAGCAGGATGTCGCGAAACGGCCGGATGACGGCCTCGGTCTGGTGCCTGAACTCCGTCTCGGCGAGCAGCATGCCGGCGAGGAATGCGCCGAGGGCCATCGACAGGCCGAGTGCGGACGTCGCCCAGGCGCCGCCGAGTGCCACGAACAGCACGGTCAGCGTGAAGGTCTCCGTGCTGCGGTGGCGGGCGATCTCGTGGAACAGGGGTCGCAGGATCCACCTGCCCAGCAGCAGCACGACCAGCAGCGCGACGACGGCGCGTCCCACCATGCCGAGCAGCCAGGCGGGGCCCAGCACGTCGCGCGCCTGGCCGAGCGCGGTGACGAGTGCGAGCAGTGGCGCGAACGCGAGGTCCTGGAACAGAAGGATGCCGACGGCGAGCCTCGAGTGGCTGCGACCGAGCTCCAGCTGTTCGCCGAGCTGCCGGATGACGATCGCCGTCGACGACATCGCGAGCGCACCGCCGAGCACGACGGCTGCCGCGGGCTCGATGCCGAGCGCCCACGCGACGCCGCCGAACGCCGCCGTCGTGAGCAGCATCTGCAGGCCGCCGACGCCGAGCACCTCGGACTTCATGACGACCATGCGGGCGAGGGAGAACTCGAGGCCGAGCGTGAAGACCAGGAACACCACGCCGATCTCGGCGAGCAGGCGCACGCCTTCGGCGTCCACGACGAGGCCGAGCGCATGTGGCCCGAGGATCATGCCGACCACGAGGTAACCGAGGATCGGCG
This sequence comes from Steroidobacteraceae bacterium, assembly GCA_018059685.1. Classification (GTDB taxonomy): domain Bacteria; phylum Pseudomonadota; class Gammaproteobacteria; order Steroidobacterales; family Steroidobacteraceae; genus RPQJ01. Next base: position 2,312 of record JAGOXN010000006.1, read on the forward strand.
GCAGTGCGAAGCGGCGTACCAGGCTCACGACCAGCAGCGAGCCCGCCAGCAGAATCAGTATCTGTGAAAGCAGATCGCCGCCCATCGATCCCCACCGAGCCCTCGGCCCGATGCTAGCATTCCCGCGGTTGCCGGGACGTACGTGTAGGTCGTGGCGCCCGGCGTTCCGTGGCACAGCGGGGGTGCATGGATTTCGTTGCGGAGTTCGATGCGGCGGGGCCGAGCCTGCGGCTGTCGGGCGACTGCCGCATGGTGGATGCGCCGGCGCTCGGGCAGGCGATCGGGTCCGTCATGGATGCGGCGCCGCCGACGCTCACGATCGACCTGACGCGCGCGGGGGAGTTCGCCATCGGTCCGACCTGGCTGCTGCGCAATGCGGTCGAGGCACTGCGCGGCCGCAACGTGCCGGTGCAGTTCCTCGGCCCGGCGCTCGAGCATCTGCCCTACCTCGAGGAACTCGCCGGCCGCGGGGCCGCGGTGACCGGGGATGCCGCGCCGGCGACGGGGTGGTACCCCGCCCTCGGGCGCAGGGTCATCGATGGCGTGGGGGCCTGGCTCGAGGCGCTCACCTTCGGCGGTCGCGTGCTTGCGTCCGCGGCCGCAGCGTGGCGCAGGGCGAGGAGCCTGCGCATTCCCTCGGTCGTGCGGCACGTCCACGAGACGGGCGTGCAGGCGATTCCCGTCGTTGCCGTCATCGCATTCCTGATCAGCATCATCTCCGGCTACATTGGCGCGCAGCAGCTGCAGCCCTACGGAGCCGAGATCTACACCGTGGATCTGATCGCGATCGGCGTCCTGCGCGAGCTCGGCGTGCTGCTCACCGCCGTCATGGTGGCGGGGCGCACGGGCAGCGCCTACGCGGCCGAGCTCGGGGTGATGAAGCTGAACGACGAGGTGGATGCCCTCGAGTCGATGGGCGTCGATCCCTACGAGGTCCTGGTCCTGCCCCGGGTGCTCGGACTCGTGATCGCGATGCCGCTGCTCACGGTCGTCGCGGATGCCATGGGCCTCGCAGGGGGCGCACTGCTCACGGGCTACCTGCTCGACCTGCCGTGGTCGCAGTTCACGGCGCGGCTCGACGCTGCCGTGTCCGAGACCACCTTCTGGGCGGGGATGATCAAGGCACCGGTGTTCGGCGCGCTGATCGCACTCACCGGGACGCTGCGCGGCCTGCAGGTGCGAGAGTCGTCCCGCGAGCTCGGGCGGCTGACGACGGTCGCGGTCGTGCAGTCGATCTTCCTGGTCATCTTCGCCGACGCGCTGTTCGCGATCTTCTTCCTCGAGATCGACTTCTGAGGCGGGCCGTGCAGACCGTCATCGAGGTCCGTGACGTCGTGAACCGCTTCGGTGCGCAGCTCGTCCACGACGGCGTCAGCTTCGACGTGCACCACGGCGAGATCTTCGGCATCGTTGGCGGGTCCGGCAGCGGCAAGTCGGTGCTGCTCAGGACGATGCTGGGCCTGCGCGTGCCGAACTCGGGCACGGTCGCGATCGGTGGACGCGAGATCACGCGCATGAGCGAGCGCGAGCTGCGCGAGGTGAAGCGCCACTACGGCGTGACGTTCCAGCACGGCGCGCTGTTCACGTCGCTCACGGTGGCGGAGAACGTCACGCTGCCGGTGACCGAGGCGATGGACCTCGAGGAGGCAGCGCTCGCGCAGCTCGTCGAGCTGCGGTTGCGCATGGTCGGGCTGCCGCTCGAGGCGGCCGCCAAGTACCCGGCCCAGCTGTCCGGCGGCATGGTGAAGCGCGTGGCGCTGGCGCGCGCGCTCGCGCTCGATCCCGCGCTGCTCTTTCTCGACGAACCGACGGCGGGGCTCGACCCCATCGCCGCGACGGCGTTCGACGAGCTGGTGCTCTACCTGCGGGAGACGCTGCGCCTGACCGTGGTGATGGTGACTCACGATCTGGACACCCTGGCGCGGACGTGCGACCGTGTCGCCGTGCTCGTCGACCGCAGGATCGTCGTGGACACGCGGGAGGGCATCGTCTCCAACGAGCATCCATGGATCCAGCAGTATTTCCACGGCAAGCGGGGACGCGCGATGCCGTTGCAGCAGGAGGGCGAACGTGGAGCGTGACGCGAAGTACGCCGCCGTGGCGACGTTCGCGCTGCTCACGGTCGCGGCGGCATTCCTGTTCGTGCTCTGGTACTCGGGCAAGGGCGACCGCCGCGTCTACGAGCGCTACGAGATCTACTTCAACGGCTCGGTGAGCGGTCTCGCCCAGGGCAGTCCGGTGCGCTACCTGGGCGTGGATGTCGGACGCGTCGACAGGCTGTCCGTCGACCTGGAGAATCCGGGGCGCGTGAAGGTCGTCGCGGAGATCGATACGACCGCGCCGATATCCGGCGCGACCCGTGCCCGCCTCGGGCTGCTCGGGCTCACCGGGCTGCTCTACATCGACCTGCAGCAGGATCCGACCGCCAACGCGGCGCAGCCCCTCGCGAGGGGCCAGCGCTATCCGGTGATCATGTCGCGCAAGGGCGACATCGAGGCATTCGTGGAGAAACTGCCGGACCTCGTCAACCACGCCGGCAGCGTGATGATGCGCATCGAGCGACTGTTCGATGAACGGAACCTCGAGTCGGTCGATGCGTCGCTCGAGAACATCCGCATGGCCTCCGAGGGGTTGCCGGCGATCGCGCGCGACGTCTCCTCGCTGGCGGCGGACCTGAAGGCGAGCGCCGCGGAGCTCAAGGCGATGTCGCAGCGGGCCGACGCGTTCTTCGCCGGTGCGCAGCCCGACCTGGAAGCCTCGCTCGCGAGCCTGCGGGTGGCTGCGGACGGGCTCGCCCGGACCGCAGGGCGGTTCGAGCGCATCGTCGGGAACAGCGAGGCCCCGCTGTCGCAACTCATGGGTCCCGGCGCGGCGGAGCTGCAACAGCTCATCGTCGACCTGCGCGACGCGAGCGGTGAGGTGCGGGCGCTGGCGAGGGAGCTGCGCGAGCGTCCCTCGAGCCTGTTGCGGGAGCAGAAGGAGAGCGGCGTGGAGATCCGGCCGTGAACCGTCTGGTGGCGCTCCTGGCGGCCGGGCTGTGCGCGGGCTGCGCAGGCTCGGTCCTCACGTCCGCGAACGAGGCCCCGGCGCTCTATCGACTCGAGGCATCGACGATATCCCCGGGTGGCGACGAGTTGCCGCTCGCGCTCGTCGTGTCGCGTCCCCGCGCGCTGTCGTCACTGGACACCGACCGCATCGCGGTCGTGCGCCCCGGAGGTGGCTTCGACTACTTCGCCGACGTGCGCTGGGCCGATCCGGCGCCACAGATGCTGCAGGGACTGCTGGTCCGGGCCATCGACGCCGACGGACGGTTCGCGGCGGTGGTCGCGGCACCGAGCCGGGTACCCGCCGACCTGATGCTCGACGTCGAGCTGCGACGCTTCGAAGCGAGCTACGCGGCGCCCGATCGTGCGCCTCGAATTCGCGTGGAGCTGCAGCTGAGCCTCGTCGACGTCCGGAAGGGTGCGCGAATCGTGAGTTTCGGCGCGACAGCCGAGGCCGACGCGGCCGGCGATCACCGGTCCGCAGTGGTCGCGGCCTTCGACCAGGCGACCGGGGATGCGCTGCGATTGGTCGTTGCACGGGTACGCGAGGCTGCCTCCGGCGCGGCGCGCTGACTGATCGGGCGCAGCCCGCCGGTGGGCAACGACGCGCCGGCCGGTCGGTCCGCATCGGGCTGCTTCACGGCATATCGGTCGGTCCCGGACCCTCAGGCCGGAAGGCGCAGCACCGGATGCTGTCCCGTCGCCTGCCGCACGAGTATCTCGAGTAATTCCGTTGACGCGATGGGTTCGCCGAAGAGCCGTCCCTGCCCGAAACGGCAGCCATTCTCGAGCAGGAACGACCGCTGGTTTTCCGTCTCGATGCCCTCGGCGACGACGTTCAGGCCGAGGCTGCGGCCCATCTCGATGATGGTGCGGATGATCGTCGCCTCGTCGGGATCGGTGGCGGCATTGCGCACGAACGACTGGTCGATCTTGAGCGTGCCGATCGGGAACTGCTGGAGCGCGCTCAGGCTCGAGTAGCCGGTGCCGAAGTCGTCGATGGACAGGTGCACACCCATGGCACGCAGTTCGTCGAGCAGCGGCAGCGTACGCTCGGCGTCCACCATCAGGGTCGTCTCCGTGATCTCGAGCTCCACCCGGCCAGGCGAGACCCCGTGCTTCTCGAACACCGACCGGCAATTGGGGATGAAGCTCGCCTGGCTCAATTCCTTCAGTGACAGGTTGATCGCCACGAGGCCGGGATCAGCGACCTTCCGTTGCCAGGACGCATAGTCGCTGCACACCTGGTTCAGGACCCACGCGCCAATGTCGAGAATGAGGCGCGATTCCTCGGCGAGCGGGATGAACTGCGCCGGTGCAATCTCGCCGTGCCCCGGCAGCCGCCACCGCAGCAGCGCTTCGGCGCCGACGACGAGCCTGCTCGCGAGGTCGACCTTGGGTTGGTAGCGCACGACGAACTCGTCGCGGTCGAGCGCCCGGCGCAACTTGCTCTTGAGCAGCAGCCGCTCGACCGCCGCCGCATTCATCTCCGGCGCATAGAAGACGTGACAGTTTCGCCCGGCGCGCTTCGCGTGATACATGGCGGCGTCGGCGTCGCGGATCAGGTCGATGACGTTGTCGGCATCCTCCGGGCAGGTGGCGATGCCGACGCTGGCGGTGACCTCGAGTTCGTGCTCGCCGATGTGCAGCGGGCGCGACACCTCGCTCAGCAGCAGGCGAGCGAGCGAGGTGCCCTGCTCGTGGCGGTCGCGCCCTCCATCGATGGCCTCGGCGAAGACGGCGAACTCGTCACCCGCGAGCCGCCCCACTACCGATTCGCGCGGCAGGATGCGGATCAGGCGCTCGCTGATGGTCTCGAGCACGCGGTCGCCGGCATCGTGGCCGAACGTGTCGTTGATCTCCTTGAAGTTGTCCACGTCCACGTAGAGCAGCACGAGTCCGCGGCGACGGCGCAGGCAGCGCGCGATCGCCTGGTGGAGCAGGTGCTGGAACTGCATGCGGTTCGGCATCTTGGTGAGCGTGTCGAAGCGCGCGAGGTAGCGGATGCGGCGTTCGGCGCGCTTGCGGTCCGTGATGTCGCGCAGCACGAGGATCTGGCCCTGGAAACCGGGGTCCGCGCTGGAGATCGACGAGGCCGTGACCGCGACCGGGATCGTCTGGTCGCGCGCCGCGTTCACCACCGTCTCGCCGGGCCCGGCCAGCACCCGCTCGAGGCTGAAGGCGGCGCGGTGCTGTTCGGCGACCAGTGACAGGAATTCGCGGCCGATCAGCGATCCCGGCTCGAGGCCGAACAGGCGGGTTGCAGCCACGTTCGCCGTCCGCACCCGCCCGTCCGGCGCGACGACCAGCACGGAGTCACTCATGCTGTTGAGGAGTGTGTCCAGGTAGTCACGCGAGATCGTCGTCCCGGCAAGCGCCTGCCGCATGTGCTCGAGCGAGCGCTCGAGCGCCGCGATCTCCGGCACGCCGCTGGGCTGCACGGGCCCGGGATGCGCGCCGCGGCCGATGCGGTCCGCGTTCACCATGAGTGCCGTCATCGCGCCGTCGACCCGCGAGACCAGCAGCGTGGTGATCAGGGCCGCGAGCGCGGCCAGCACCAGGCCGATCCCTACGATCAACGGCACGCGGCGGTAATAGGACTGCCGCAGGATGTCGTCGAGTTCCTGCTGCAGGGTGGGCATGACCGTCGAGGGGAGCGCCGCCTGCTGTTGCTCGGCTCGCGAGATCGCCTCGCGCAACCGGCGGCCTTCGTTCCTCTCGGCGAGCACGGCCGTCAGCGCGACGGCCGCCGTCAGCAGCACGCCGACCGTGAATACGGTCAGCCCGTAGCGCAGCCTGAGCAATAGCGCGCGCATGTCCGGCCCGTCTACCCCTGTGCGCCCCTGAAGGGACGCCTCGTTCCGTCGGTGCCTCCGACGTGCACCGCATCATAGTCCGGCCGCGAACACGGGGCGACAGGAAAATGTGCTGCAAGCGCCCGCAAATGCTGCGGGCCACGGCCTTTGCGGCGCATGCTCCCGGCGTGCGAATCGGCGAGTCCGCTATGCTTGTCGCCGGGGAAGTGCCTCACATGAACGAACTCGAACTGACCGGCCGCGCCCGCACGCACATCGTGGAACTCGAGGTGCCGCGCTGTGCGCTGCATTATGCGGTGGTCACGTCGTTCCTCGCGATGCGCGACGCGGCGGGCACTGCGGGTATCGATCTCGCCGCAGCCTCGAGCTTTCGCGATTTCGCGCGGCAGGAACTGATCTGGAACCGCAAGTGGCGTGGCGAGCGGCCGCTGTACGATCGCCGTGGCAGGGTGATCGACCCCGCGACGCTCGATGACGCGGCTCGCATCGACGCGATCCTCTGCTGGTCAGCGATACCTGGAGGCAGCCGCCACCACTGGGGCACCGACGTCGACGTCATCGACCAGGCTGCCCTGCCGCAGGGATACCAGTTGCAGCTGGTGCCGGAGGAGTACGCTCGCGGTGGGATATTCGAGCGCCTGACGGAGTGGCTGGACCGGAACATGGGGCGCTTCGGATTCTACCGACCGTATGCAACGGAGGGTCCCGGCGCCGGAGTCGAGCCCTGGCACCTGAGTTACCAACCGGTGGCGCGCCGCGCACTGGAGGCGCTCACGTTGCCCGTCCTGAAGCGCGCAGTCGCAGGGAGCGGCCTGCTCGGCAGGGAGCGTGTCCTCGAGCGCCTTCCCGAGATCTACACGCGGTTCGTTCTCGAAGTGGCGGAACCGGAGCCGACCGCGCTGCGCGCAGTCATCCGACAGGCCTGAGGTCGTCGATCCGGTGGCGGCTTTCGAAGGGTGTATCCTCCATCGCTCCGGCCACGGCGATGCGGGGCATGTGACGGGTCCGATCGGGCATGCGCAGGGTGTACGTGACGGAGTCCGTGGTCGAGGTCGCGCATCTGCGCAACGTGCTCGAGACCGCGGGAATACGCTGCGAGGTGCGCAACGACCGCCTCGGCGGCGCGGTCGGCGAGATCCCGTTCGTCGAATGCTGGCCCGAGTTGTGGGTGTGCGAGCCGGGGCAGGCGCTGCGTGCGCGCGCGCTGATCGACGGGGCGCTGCACCCGGAGCGCGTCGGCGAGCCATGGTCCTGCCCGTGCTGCGGCGAGCGGCTCGAACGGCAGTTCGCGGTGTGCTGGCAATGCGGGATGGAGGCGCCGCCTGAGTCGGAACGGCGATGAACTCGATCACCATCGCACGGCGCTTCAATGGCCCACCCGATTCCGGCAATGGCGGCTACGTCTGTGGTGCATTCGCGGTCGCGGCGGGCGCCGGGCTGCGCGTCCGCCTGCTGTCGCCACCGCCGCTGCAGGTGCCGCTCGAGGTGAGCGCAGACGGCGAGGGTCGCTGGCGCCTCGGTCCCGGCGAGGCGCCGGTCGCGAGCGGAACGCCGGCCCGACTCGAACTGGAGGTGCCGAAAGCGCCGCAGTACGTCCAGGCCGTGTGGGCGTCCCAGCACTACGCAGGGTTTCGCGAGCACATTTTTCCGGAGTGCTTCGTCTGCGGGCCGCTGCGGCGTCGCGGCGACGGCCTCAGGATCTTCCCCGGCATGCTCGACAGCGGGATCGTGGCCGCACCCTGGCTGCCGGCCGATTCCCTGGACGGCGGCGACGGCAAGGTGGCCGTCGAGCACCACTGGGCGGCGCTCGACTGCCCCGGCTACTTCGCCGTGTGTGGTGGTCGCCGCCATCTGCTGCTCGGCGAGATGCACGCCCATGTCGACAGGCGCGTGCATCTCGGGGAGGCCTGCACCGTGATCGGCTGGAAGGTGGGCGGCGAAGGTCGCAAGCTGCTCGCCGGCACGGCGATCTTCGACGAGGACGGTGAGCTCTGCGCCCGGGCGCTCGCGACGTGGATCGAGCGGAAGTGAACGTCGAGCTACGCGCCCCATCGCGCGAGTAATACGCCGAGCAGTCCTGCGGCACAGAGCACGACCCCGGGCCAGGGGGATGCGCCGAGCGCGAGCCACATGAGTCCCCCGAGCAGCGTCGCCGAGGCCACGATCGTCGCATCGCGCTGGCGGGCGCCCGCGCGGATCTCGCGACGCAGCTCCTCGATGCCGGCCTGCTCGACCCGCAGGCAGAACCTGCCCTCCGATGCCTGCTGCACGAAGTGCTGCAGCACCTGCGGCAGCATGCGGAACGATTCGCTCACGTCCGGCAGCTGCCGGCGCAGCCGCTCGATGAGGTTGCGGCCGCTCAGCCGGTCCGCGGCCCAGTCCTTGAGGACCGGCTGCGCCGTCTTCCAGAGATCGAGCTGCGGGTAGAGCTGCCGGCCGAGACCCTCGATCTGCAGCAGCGTCTTCTGCAGCAGGATGAGCTGTGGCTGCACCTGCATCTGGAAGCGACGCGCTGTTTCGAACAGCCTGAGCAGTACCTGTCCGAAGGAGATCTCGGACAGCGGCTTGTTGAAGATCGGCTCGCACACCGTGCGCACGGCGGCCTCGAGCTCCTCGACCCGCGTGTCGGCCGGGACCCAGCCCGAGTCGACGTGCAGGCGCGCAACGCGGTGGTAGTCGTGCTCGAAGAAGGCGAGGAAGTTCTCGGCGAGGTAGTGCTGGTCGCGGGCATCGAGCGAGCCGACGATGCCGAAATCCACGGCCGCGTACCTCGGATGCTCCGGGTCGTCGACCTGCACGAAGATGTTGCCGGGGTGCATGTCGGCGTGGAAGAAATTGTGCCGGAAGACCTGGGTGAAGAAGATCTCGACGCCGTTTTCGGCAAGGCGCTGGATGTTCGTGCCGCGGCGCCTGAGCTCGTCGAGGTCGCTCACCAGCACGCCGTGGATGCGCTCCATCACCATGACCTCGGGACGGCAGTGGTCCCAGTGCACCGCCGGCACGTAGAGGAGATCCGAACCCGCGAAGTTGCGCTTGAGCTGGGCGGCGTTCGCGGCCTCGCGCATCAGGTCGAGTTCGTCGAGGACCGTCTTCTCGTACTCCGCGACCACCTCCAGCGGGCGCAGGCGATGGCCTTCGCGGGCGTAATCGCGCGCCAGCCGCGCGAGAACATACATGACCTCGAGATCGCGCTCGATCCGGGCACGTACGCCCGGGCGGACGACCTTCACGATCACTTCCTCGCCCGAGCGCAGACGCGCGAGGTGCACCTGGGCGATGGTCGCCGCCGCGAGTGGCGCCTCGTCGAACCCCGCGAACGCCTCCGAGACCGGGTAGCCGTACGCCCGCTCGATGATCGCGCGTGCCTCGGGGCCCGGAAACGGCGGGACCCGGTCCTGCAGCTTCGCGAGCTCGTCGGCGATGTCTGGCGGCAGCAGGTCGCGGCGGGTCGAGAGCGCCTGTCCGAGCTTCATGAAGATCGGCCCGAGCTCCTCGAGCGCCATCCGTATGCGCTCGCCGCGCGTGCCGCCCTTGCGGCGCTCGAACCATGTCGCGGGCGACAGGTAGAACACGAAGCGCAGCGGGCGGAAGAGGTGCGTCGCGAGGATGAACTCGTCGAGGCCGTGCCGGACCAGGACGCGCTGGATCTCCAGGAGACGGCCGATGACTCGCAGGCGCATGGATGCGGCCGTCCGTGTGAGTGCCGGGATCGGGTTGCCGCGGGTGCCGGTCAGTCGGACCGGCCGCGCCCGCCGCGGGTCGCCGGCGCACCCGCGCCCCGGTTCTCCAGCCGGGCGAGCCGGGCTTCGAGGCGCTCGACGTCATCCCTCAGCCGGTCGACGGAGTCGAGGAACTCGTCGGCCTCGACGCGCGTGGGCAGGTCGCGCCCTTCCTCCTGCAGGTACTCCACGACGTTCCGTGCAAGCGATCCGGAAGCCTTGCGTCCCCACTCCAGCACGTCGCGCGCGATGTTCGCGACCCGCCGGGCGCCGACGTCGCCGATGACGCGCGCCAGTTCCTCCTCGAAGTCCGGCTTCGCGAGCGACAGGAGCTCACGGAATTTCTGCGCGACCTCGGCATCGCCCTCGATGCGCACACCGCCGCCGCGCAGGGCTCCTTCGGCGGATGGACCCGCGAGCGCGAGCAGGGCGACCGGCGTGCCCGTCAGGCTCGCATCGGCGCTGCCTTCGTGCCGCGTGGCGAGTGCGATGCGCCCCTCGCGCGCCACGAAATGCAGCTCGAGCGGCGTGCCCTGCGCCGCGAGCGACATCGCCCGCCCGTCGAGCTGCCGGCACAGCGACTGCGCGCGGCGCGACTCCGCGATGCTGCGATTCAGGGCGTCCTGCAGGCGCTCGAGCAGCATGTCAGTACCGGAATCCCTTGTGCAGGGCCACGATCCCGCCGCTCAGGTTGTAGTGACGGCAGTCCTCGAGACCTGCTGCGCGCATCATTCCGAGCAGCGTCTGCTGGTCCGGGAACTGCCGGATGGATTCCGCGAGGTAGCGGTAGCTGTCGGAGTCGCCCGCGACCTTGCCGCCCAGCCAGGGCAGCACATTGAAGGAATACGCGTCGTAGACCGGCTTCAGGCCCGGGACGACGGGTTTCGAGAACTCGAGCACCAGCAGGCGCCCGCCGGGTCGCAGCACGCGGCGCATCGAAGCAAGCGCCGCGGCCTTGTCCGTGACATTGCGCAGTCCGAACCCGATCGTCACGCAGTCGAAGCTCTCCTCCGCGAAGGGGAGGCGTTCCGCGTTGGCGAGAGCGAAGCGGACGTTGCGCAGCAATCCCCGGTCGAGCAGGCGGTCACGACCCACCGCGAGCATCGCTGCATTGATGTCGGAGAGGACGACCTGCCCGCGCTCGCCGACCTGTCCCGCCATGCCGGCGGCGAGGTCCCCGGTGCCCCCCGCGACGTCGAGTGCGGCCTGGCCCGGGCGCAGCCCCGTCTGCGCCAGTGCGAAGCGCTTCCACAGCCGATGGACACCGGCGGACATGAGGTCATTCATCAGGTCGTACTTGCCCGCGACGGATTCGAAGACGTCGCGCACGAGCCGCGCCTTCTCCTCGCGCGGGACCTGCCGATAGCCGAAATCGACCGACTCGGGCGCCGGCACGCGCGGCTCGTGTGGAGAACTCTCGTTCATGGGAAACGCCATTCTACGCGGTCACCCAGCGCGCCGTCGGAGGCCGTCCGAGGCGGGAGGGGTGCAGTCCACAGGGCCCTGCGCGGCATGGACGCCGCGCCGGGAGCTCCCAGGGAAGGGTTGACGGCGTCCCTGTGGGCTGTACCCCTCCCGCCTCGGACGGCCTCCGACGCCCACCGACATCCGCGAATGCCCCGTGTCACGCCGGCCAGTGTTTCGGCTTCGACGGGACGGGCGTCGGATACGGGATGCCGAGCTTCGCGAGCCGCGCGAGGTACCTCTGCCACTTCTCCTCGCGCGTGCGCCCGAGTTCGTGGAGGTAGGCCCAGGTGTAGAGCCCGGTGTCGTGACCGTCGTCGAACACCAGGCGCAGGGCGTAGTTTCCCACGGGGTCCACCGCGCGGATCGCGACCTGGTGCTTGCCGACCTGCAGCGTCTCCTGCCCGGGCCCGTGGCCTCGTACCTCGGCGGACGGGGAGTACACCCGCAGGAACTCGAACGGCAGCTCGAACCGCATGCCGTCGTCGAAGGCGACTTCGAGCACACGCGACTTCGTGCGCAGCCGGATCTCTGTGGGTCGGGGATCGGTCAAAGCCGCGTCCGCGTGCAGGCGCTCAGAGGATATAGCGCGCGAGGTCCTCGTCGCGCGCGAGCTCGCCGAGACTGCGGTCGACGTAATCCGAGTCGATCACGATCGTCGAGCCCGAGCGGTCGGAAGCCTCGAAGGAGATGCTCTCGAGCAGTCGCTCCATGACGGTGTGCAGGCGACGCGCGCCGATGTTCTCGGTCCGCTGGTTCACGTCGAAGGCGACCTCGGCCAGTCGCCGCACCCCTTCGGCCGCGAACTCCACGCGTACGCCCTCCGTCGCGAGCAGCGCCGCGTACTGCGTGCAGAGCGACGCATCGGGCTCCCTCAGGATGCGCACGAAGTCCTCGGCCCCGAGCGCATCGAGCTCGACGCGGATCGGCAGCCGGCCCTGGAGCTCGGGGATCAGGTCAGAGGGCTTCGACATGTGGAAGGCCCCCGAGGCGATGAACAGCACGTGGTCGGTCCGCACCATGCCGTACTTGGTGTTGACCGTGCAGCCCTCCACCAGCGGCAGCAGGTCGCGCTGCACCCCTTCGCGCGAGACGTCCGCGCCCATGGTCTCCTGCCTGCGCGCAATCTTGTCGATCTCGTCGATGAACACGATGCCGTTCTGCTCGGCATTGCGCAGCGCCTGCACCTTGAGTTCGTCCTCGTTGACGAGCCGTGCCGCCTCCTCGTCCGTGAGGAGCTTGAAGGCCTCGCGGACCTTGACCTTGCGCGTGTGCGTGCGGCTGCCGCCGAGGCTCGAGAACATGCCCTGCAGCTGCTGCGAGAGTTCCTCCATCCCGGGTGGCGCCATGATCTCGACCCCGACCGGCATGGCCCGCAGTTCGACTTCGACCTCGCGGTCATCGAGCTGGCCTTCGCGGAGCATCTTGCGGAAGCGCTGGCGCGTGTCGCCATCGCGCGCGGGCTCGCTCTCGGCGGCGAAGCCGACCGCGCGCGGCCGCGGCAGCAGCGCGTCGAGCACGCGTTCCTCGGCCGCGTCCATGGCGCGGTGCCGGACCTTCTCGACTTCCTTCTCGCGGGTCATCTTCACCGCGATGTCGACGAGGTCCTTCACGATCGAGTCGACCTCGCGGCCGACGTAGCCCACCTCGGTGAACTTGGTCGCCTCGACCTTGACGAAGGGCGCGTTCGCGAGGCGCGCGAGCCTGCGCGCGATCTCTGTCTTGCCCACGCCCGTGGGCCCGATCATCAGGATGTTCTTCGGCGTGATCTCCGCCCGCAGGCCCTCGTCCACCTGCATCCGGCGCCAGCGGTTGCGCAGCGCGATGGCCACCGCGCGCTTGGCGGCGGCCTGCCCGACGATGTGCTTGTCGAGCTCCTGGACGATCTCGCGGGGGGTCATGGAGGACATCAGGCGCCCAGTGTCTCGATGGTCATGTTGCGGTTGGTGTAGATGCAGATGTCCGCCGCGATGCCGAGCGCCTTCTCGACCACGGTGCGCGCGTCGAGGTCGGTGTTCTGCAGCAGGGCGCACGCGGCCGCCTGAGCATACGGGCCGCCGGACCCCACGGCCATGAGGTCGTGCTCCGGCTCGATCACGTCGCCATTGCCGGAGACGACGAATGAGTGGCTCGCGTCGGCCACGCACAGCAGTGCCTCGAGGCGCCTGAGGCTGCGGTCCGAGCGCCAGTCCTTGGCGAGCTCGATCGCGGCGCGGGTGAGGTTGCCGTACTGCTGCAGCTTGCCCTCGAAGCGCTCGAAGAGCGTGAACGCATCGGCGGTGCCGCCGGCGAACCCGGCGATCACCCTGCCCTCGTGCAGGCGACGGACCTTGCGCGCATTGCCCTTCATGACCGTCGTGCCGAGCGTGACCTGGCCGTCGCCTCCCATGGCGACGACGCCGCGGCGTCGCACGCAGAGGATGGTCGTGCCGTGTGGGTCGAAGGAAGGCATCGGGCGGGCTCCTGGCGGCTACGGCGACCTGCGTCGTGCGCGTGGGTGGGCGGCGTCGTATATCCGGGCCAGGTGCTGGAAATCAAGGTGCGTGTAGACCTGCGTGGTGCTGATGTTGGCGTGGCCGAGCAGCTCCTGCACGGCGCGCAGGTCGCCCGAGGACTCGAGCAGGTGCGAGGCGAAGGAGTGGCGGAACATGTGCGGGTGCACGTGCTCCGGCAGTCCCTGCCGTCGCGCCCAGCGTGCGATGCGCCGCTGTACGATCCGGGGACCGAGGCGCGCGCCATGCCGGCCGACGAACACCGCGGCTTCGCCGACGGCGGCGAAGGTCGCCCGCTCGGCGAGCCAGGCGGCGAGCGCGACTGCCGCCTCCCGCCCGACCGGCACGATGCGCGCCTTGCGTCCCTTGCCGAGGACCCGCACCGTCCGGTCGCGCAGGTCGAGGTCCGCGAGGTCGAGGCCGAGCAGCTCCGACAGTCGCAGTCCCGACGAATAGAAGAGTTCCATGATCGCCTTGTCGCGCCGGCCGAGGCGGTCGTCGCCGCGGAACTCGAGGAGCCGCGCCATCGTGTCGGCGTCGAGCGTCACGGGAAGTCGCTTGCGGACCCGCGGAGCCTGCACCTCCGCGGCGGGATCGCGCCGCATCGCGCCCTCGCGCACGAGGAACCGGAACAGGCTGCGGATGGCGGAAAGCCGTCGCTGCACGCTGCGCGGGGCGAGGCCGCGGCGGTGGCACCGTGCGGCGAAGGCGCGGACGTGCTGCGCATCGAGCGCATCCCAGGCATCGATGCCGGACGCCGCGCAGTATTCCCGCAGCGCTTCGATATCGCGGGCGTAGGCCGCTTCGGTATGGGGCGAGAGTCGCCGCTCGACGCGCAGGCTCTGCAGGAAGCGGGCCACCCCTCCCGCGAGCGCCTCGCTCATGCGCCGCGTGCCGTGAGCGCCTCGGTGACGATCTCGCCGATGCGCACCAGGAAATCGGTGCTCATCGTGGGCAGGTAGCGCTCGGTGTCGTGGCTCGCGATCGCGAGCAGGCCGAGCGAGGCGCGCTCGCCCAGGGGGATCAGGACGGTCGATCCCACCTGGCCGCCGTCGCTGCCGAAGAGATAGTCGCGCTGCGTGTCGCGGATCTGCCCGCTGCGCGGCCGCGCCGACTCGAAGAACGACTCGAAGATCCTGAGCTCGGCGCTCGTGCGCGCGACGGTGCGCAGGCAGGGACCGCGGTATGCAGCGAGCCCGGGCAGCGCGGGTTCCGTGATCAGCGTGACCCAGCGCGAGGCCCCGAAGTCCTCGCGCAGCGAGGTCTCGAGCGCCGTGATGACGCCGGAGAAGTCGCGCGCCCGGAGCAAACGGCGCGACAGCCGGTGGATGCGGTCGGCGATGGCGTCGTTCGCGCGGCCGTTTTCGATCAGCTCATGCAGCTTCTTCTCGAGGACCGCGTGCTTCTCGCGCAGCACGAGCACCTGGCGCTCGACGAGCGAGATCGCGGCGCTGCCGCGCTGGTGCGGCAGCTTGAGACGCGCCAGTGCGCCCGGATGGCGCTCGAAGAACTCGGGGTGCGCCACGAGGTACTCGCCGATCTGGTCCTCGGTGAGCGCCCCGGGCTCCACGCCGCGTATCGGTTGCTTGTTCATCCCGTTCTCCCCGGCGCGTCGACCGGCAGTTCCACCTGACCTTCGAAGGCCGTCTCCGCGGGACCCGTGAGCCAGACCGGCTCGCCCGGCCCGGGCCACTGGACGATGAGACGCCCGCCGGGCACGTCCACCTTCACTTCCTCGGCGAGCGGGCCGTGGCGACGACCGATCGCGACCGCCGCGCAGGCACCGGTGCCGCAGGCGCGCGTTTCCCCGGCGCCGCGCTCGAACACGCGGAGACGAACGTGGTCGGGCGCCACGATTTCGAGGAACCCCACGTTGACCCGGCGCGGAAAGCGCACATGATTCTCCATCGCGGGTCCCACCGTGTCCACCGGTGCGTCGCGGACCGATCGCACGCGGATCACGGCGTGGGGATTGCCGATCGAGACCGCGCCGAACTCGACCGGCCCGCCCGGCAGGTCGATGTGGTAACCCGGCGCCTCGCGTTCCGCCTCGAATGGCAGCGATCGCGGGTCGAAGTCCGGGGTTCCCATGGCGACGGACACGAGTCCGTCGGGCCGCAGCCTGGCGCTCACGATGCCACCGGCGCTGTCGAGGGCGAGTGTCCGGTCGCGCCGGGCTGCGCGCGTGGCGACCAGCCGCGCGATGCAGCGCGCGCCGTTCCCGCACTGCTCCACCTCCGACCCGTCGGCGTTGAAGACGCGGTAGTAGACGTCGGTACCGCTGCGGCGCGGCGGCAGCAGGACGAGCGCCTGGTCGAACCCGATGCCGGTGCGCCGGTCAGCGAGCCTGCGCAATTCGGCCGGCGACGGGAGGCCTTCACCCTGTTCCCCATCGAAGACGATGAAATCGTTGCCGAGCCCATGCATCTTCGTGAAGGCCATCCGCATGGCGCAAGCATAGCCCAACGTCCGGCGCACCCTCCATCGGGCAGCCACGGCCAGCGTGCGGTGATCCGTCAGTCCCGCTCGGCGAGGCTCGCGGTGATGGCCGACTCGAGACTCGCGAATCGTGACCGCACACCGAGATCCTCGTGCATGCGCCGGTTGTCGATCGTGCGCGACTCGGCGAGGAATGACATCAGCCCGGGGCTGATGCGCTCACGCGCCTCGGCGAGCGCCACGAGCGGCGGAGGTGGCAGTCCCGCGAGGCGCGCCGTCGCCTCGAGGAATGCGGTCGTGGTCGCGTGATCGTCGTCGCAGACGTTGATTACTCCGTCCACCGCCCGATCGAGAGCGGCGACGCAGCAGTCGACGAGATCGTCGACGTGGATGCGATTGCCGGGTCCTGCATCGGCGTGGTGGAGTGCCGGGTCACCGCGCCGCAGCCGGTCGAGCGGCAGTCGACCGGGGCCGAAGATGCCGGGCACCCGCAGCACCACGCACCGCACCGAGCGTTGCGCGCACCAGTGCAGCGCACTGTCTTCGGCTGCGAGGCGGCGGCGCGCGCGTTCGCTGGCCGGGGCGGGGGCCGTCGTCTCGCTCACCCGCTTTCCTCGCGCATCGCCGTATACACCGGTCGTGCTCATGTAGAGCAGGGCAGAGGGCGGCGCATCGGCCAGCGAGGCGAGAAACCGCCCGAGCCGCGGGTCCGCAGCGCCCCGCTCCGGTGGCGGAACGAGGTACGCGACCGAGGCTCCGCACCCGATCGTGCGGCGCCAGTCGATGTCCAGCGGTTCGTCGAGATCGGCGCAGATCGCGGCCACGCCCGCCGCGTGCAGCGCAGCCGCGTGCGCGGGTGAGCGCAGGAGGGCGGTCACGTCCCGGCTGGACTGCAACCGGCGGACGAGGCGGCGCCCCACGTACCCACAACCTGCGATGAGGCAGCCTGGATGCATCCCGTGAGAATACGTCAGTCCCCGCGGGAGGGGCCGCGCGCGGACGGGCTTCGTGGCATCCTGAGCCCATGCCGACCATCACGCTCGCTCCGACCGGCCAGACCTTCGCGGCGGGCAGTGACGAGTCCGTGCTCGCGGCCGCGCTGCGCGCCGGGCTCAACCTGCCGCATAGCTGCAAGGGCGGGCACTGCGCGTCCTGCCGCGCGCGAGTGCTGGCCGGATCGTGTGATTACCCGGGCGAACGGCCGGCTGGCCTCACGCAGGACGAAGCGGACGCGGGCTACGTGCTCCTCTGCCAGGCGCGCGCGCGCACGGACCTCGTGGTCGAGGCCCGCGAGGCGAGGCCCGCGCCCGATGTCGAGGTGAAGAGCCTGCCGTGCCGCATCGAACGGATGACCCTCATTGCCAGCGACGTGATGGCCGTGTGTCTCCGCCTGCCGGCGGTCGAGGACCTGCATTTCCGGCCCGGCCAGTACGTCGACGTGATGCAGTCCCAGGGGCGGCGCCGCAGCTTTTCCATCGCGAGCGCGCCGGCCGACGGACGTTCGCTCGAGCTGCACGTGCGACGCGCCTCGCGAAGCGGCTTCACCGGGCAGGTCTTCGACGCCCTGCACCCGGGCACCCTGCTGCGCATCGAGGGGCCCCTCGGGCAGTTCTGGCTGCGCACCGAGTCGTCGCGGCCCGCACTCATGGTGGGTGGCGGGACCGGCTATGCCCCGCTCAGGTCCATGCTGCGCCAGCTGGTCGCCACGGGGGACCGTCGCCCCGTCACGCTGTACTGGGGGGTGCGCGGCGAGCGCGACCTGTATGAAGACGACTGGCTGCGCGCCCTGGTAGCGGACCGCCCGCGCTTCGCGTACCGACCGGTGCTCTCCGATGCGCCGGATGGCACGCCGGGCTGGCAGGGGCGACGCGGCGTCGTGCACGAGGCCGTGCTCGCGGATCACCGCGACCTCGCCGGCTTCGACGTCTATGCGAGCGGCCCGCCCGCGATGATCGAGGCCATACGCTCGTCCTTTCCCGACCACGGACTGCCGCGGCAGCAGCTCTATTTCGACTCGTTCGACTACGCGCCGGACACGCTCGCGAGGCTGCAGCAGGGCCCGCCGGCCTGAGGGTCCGTCAGCGGCGCCGCAATCTGGCGTGCGGCAGGTGCGGCCGACGTCCACCCGATTTCGTCACCGACTGGCGCAGCACCTGTGTTGCCAGGGCAGGTTCGCCCACGTGATCCAGCAGATCGGCGAGGATCAGGCTGTACTCGGAACTCGGGCGCCGCGCGATGCTCGCTTCGAGGTAACTGCGCGCCTTGCCGAACAGCTCGGCCCGCAGGCACAGCCGGGCGCAGCAGCCGAGCAGGTCCGGGTCTTCCGGCCGCTTGCGCAACCAGCCTTCCGCCCGCTCCAGCGGCACGAGCGGATCGTCCGCGGCGATCTCGCCGTAGAGCCGGATCGCCGCGCCTTCGCCGGTCTCGTCGATCAGTTCCCGCAAGGCCTTCTCTGCGCTCGGATGGTCGCGGCAGGCCATCGCCGCGCGGGCATAGGTGATCACGGACTTGGGCAGCCTGCGCATGCCGCGCGGCAGGTCCGCCCAGGCCTTCTCGAGGCGCGACTGGTCGCCCTGCTCGCCGGCCGCACGGATTCCCTCGAGCTGCACCTGCGCGAGCAGCTCGTTCACCTGCGACTCGGGCAGCTCCTTCGCGCTGCGCAATCGCGACCCGAGGGCGAGCAGTTTCTCGCCGCGACCGAGTTTCTGGTACAGGCGGGCGGTGAGCTCGAGGCCGCGCGAATTCAGGTCGCCGGAAGCATCGAGCTGCTCGAGGGTCTGCAGCGCCGCCTCGTCCTGTCCCCGGCGCAACTGCATCTCCGCGAGCGTGATCAGTGCCGCGGCACGTTCCTGCGGGGCGTCGTCCTGCGCGCGCGCGAGCCACTCGTCCCGCCGTTCGACCGCGTCGAGCAGGTCCGCGGCACGAGCGGCGACCAGGTAGTTCGCGGCGGGCGAGTCGGCGTCGGGCGCCGCGCGCGAGAGGAGATCCTCGGCGCTCTTCCACTGTCCTGCGGCGAGGTCGAGCAGGCCGCGCTGCGTGGCGGCCCGGGCACGCCGCCGCCGGCGCTCCGCGCGCAGGCCGGTGAGGCGCCGCCGCGCCGTGATCGCCCCGGTCACCCAGCGAATCGCCAGGTAGATGCCGATGAGCAGCAGCGCCATCACCGGCAGCGTCGTTTCGAAGAGGTAAGGACCGCCACGAACGGCGACGTAGCCCGGATCGCGCAGCAGCAGGTGTGCGAGGGCGCCGCCCCCGACCAGCGCGAGCGCGACGATCGCCGTCCCCCTCATGGTGTCGTCGATCCGCCCCGCATGACCCGGGCCAGGAGCCGGCCGGCCTCGCCGATCGGCGGACGCCGCGGCTGGATGTCGATCGCTGCAAGTGCCGCGATCTCGGCCCTCGCACTGGCGACGGCCGGGGCCGAGCCGTCGAAGAACCGCGCGAGCCAGGCATCCGCCGCGCGCAGCGCCTTGAGGTAGGCGGCACCGTCGGGCTGCATGACCGCGACCCGTGCCGCGAACAGCTGCAGCTCGAGGTGCTGGCGACGCAGCGCTTCCTCCTGCTGGGTCACCATCCGCGCCATCGCGGGATCCACGCGACGCAGGGACAGCAGGTCTCGTGCGGCCTGCGCGAGCCGACGCAGGGCCCGCCCGAGCCTCGAGTCGGACGGGGATGCAGCCTCGCGTCGTCCCTTGGCCGCGGATGCGCCGAGCACCGGCAGACCCGCCACCGATTCCTCGACCCGACCGAGTCGCGCGAGCACGCCGCCGAGGTCCGGCACCGACATCGCCCGCAGGGCCGCGAGTTCCTCGGCGAGCGTGTGACGGACCTCCGTGACCGCGGGATCGCCCGCCGTTGCGAGGCGCGCATCGGCCGACTCCATCGCGACGATCGCGGTCGTCACGTCGCCCTCGAGGTCGATCCTGCGCTGTGCGAGCTGCAGCAGGTACAGCGCCTCGGCGCGCACCCAGGCGCGCTGCGGGGATTGGGTGCGGGCCTCGAGTTCGGCAACGCTCTGCCCGAGCTCCGCGACCTCGCCCGGGATTTCGCGCAGCCCGGTCAGTTCGTTCCGCCACGCGTCGCGGTCTGCCTCGAGCCGCGTCGCCAGCGCAGCGACCTGATTCGACAACCGGTCCTGCTCGCCACGGAATTCGACCACCTGGCCACGGATCCGGTCGATCCGCTCGTCGACCTGTCCGAACCGCCAGTGCGCGTAGAGGGCAAGCAGCAGCCCGAGCGCGACGAGGGCCACCAGCATCGGACTCACCCCGCGCCCCGCGCGGCGCGCATCGAGGTCAGTCTTCAGGGATTCGATCTCGGCGGACATCGGCAGTGGCACGATCGCGCGGGGTGCTCGCAGTGATCCTATCATGCAGGGACTGGCGACCCCGCTGCTCCAGGCAGAGCGAGCAGCGCTTCGAGCATCGCGGCGTCCTCGGCGCTGCGCGCGACGACGAGCGGACCGCGCCAGCCGCGTGCCCGCGCGGCCGCCGCGACGCGCGGGCCCGGTACCAGCAGGCCCGCGTCGCGCAGCGTCGTGAGCGTCGCATCAGGCGCGATTTCGAGCAGTGCGTCCAGGACCTCGACGCTGGTCACGGCGACGATCGCCTGCCGGCACGCGCAGGCGCGCGCCAGCGTCTCGAGCGCGCCAGCGTCGGGAGCCGCGACGACGCGTCGATAAAGCTCGGCGACCTCCACCTCGGCCCCTCTCGCCGCGAGCGCCTGGCGCAGGACCTCGCGTCCGCCGACCCCGCGCAGGATCAGTACCCGGCGTCCACGGACCTCCGTGAACTCCGGGTGCGCGAGCAGTCCCTCGGAATCCTGGGTGGTCGCGGGCACCGCGCGGACCTCCAAGCCATGCCTCTCGAGTGCGCGCGCCGTGGCCGTGCCCACGGTCGCGAGCCGCGCGCGTCGCGGGCGGGGCAGCTGCGCGAGACCCTGCTCGACGGCATTGGCGCTCGCGTAGATGACCCAGTCGAAGTCATCGGGCCCGAGGCGGCTCCGGGCTCCGGGCTCGAGGACCACCGGCTCTATGACGAGCACGGGGAAAGCGACCGGCGCGGCGCCGACCGCACGCAGCATCTGCAGGAAAGACCCGGCCTGCCGCTCGGGTCGCGTCACCACCACGACGCGGCCATGGAGGGCGCTGCTCACGATGGCGTCGTCGCTTCGTCGCGCAATCGTTCGAGCAACCGACCAGCCCCGGCCTCCTGCATGCGCGCGGCCAGGGCGTGTCCCAGCGCCGGCGCTGCATCCGGCGCGCCGCGCAGCGTGTCCCGATAGACCTCGCGGCCATCGGGCGCGCCGACGAATCCGTGCAGCACGAGCGCCGTGCCGCGGTCCTCGAGGACGGCGTGCGCGGCGATGGGCGAGTGGCAGCTGCCACCGAGCGCCTGGGCGAACGCGCGCTCGGCGCAGAGCCGCAGGAACGATTCCGGGTGATGCAGCGCCGCGAGCGCGTCGCGACTCCTGCCGTCGTCCGACCGGCACTCGATGCCGATCACCCCCTGGCCGACGGCCGGAAGCGACACGTCGAGGCCGAGTTCCTCGGTAATGTGCGCGTCGAGCCCGAGTCGCTCCAGGCCGGCGCAGGCGAGCAGGATGGCGTCGAGCGAACCCTCCTGCAGGCGGCGCAGCCGCGTGTCGACGTTGCCACGCAGCAGCTCGAGCCGCAGGTCCGGGCGCGCGTGGCGCAACTGGGCCTGGCGCCGCGGACTCGACGTGCCGACGCGTGCGCCCTGCGGCAGGTCCGCGAACCGAGCGCAGTGCAGCGACACGAACGCGTCGCGTGGATTGGCGCGCGGCAGGGCGGCCGCGATGCAGAACCCCGCGGGCAGTTCGCTCGGCACGTCCTTCATCGAATGCACCGCGATGTCGGCCCGACCGTCCCGCATCGCCACCTCGAGCTCCTTCACGAACAGTCCTTTGCCGCCCACCTCGGCGAGGGCCCGGTCCTGCACGCGGTCGCCCTGCGTGCTCAGCGGGACGAGTTCGACCTCGAGATCCGGGTGCGCTGCGCGCAGCAGCGTCGCGACGTGCCCGGCCTGCCACATTGCGAGCCTGCTGCGGCGCGTGGCGATGCGCAGCGGAATCATGCGTCGCGTTCCTCGGTCTCGAAGCGGAAAAGGGCGACGAGCAGCCCGAGCACGATCGGTCCCAGGAACAGCCCGATGAATCCGAAGGCGGACAGGCCGCCCATGACGCCGACGAACACTGCCAGTGTCGGCACGGACGCGCGTCCCGAGATCAGCATCGGCCGCAGGACGTTGTCCACCATGCCGACGACGACGATACCCCAGGTGGCGAGGAACGTCGCATAGCCGGCCTCGCCGCGCGACGCGAGGAAGATCGCCGCCGGACCCCAGATGATCACCGTGCCGACGAACGGGACCAGCGCGAAGAGCGCCGCGAGGGCGCCGAAGACGAGCGGCGAGGGCAGGCCCGCGATCATGAACCCGAGACCCACCAGGATGCCCTGCACGAGCGCCGTGAGCCCGATGCCCATGAAGACCGCGCGCGTCACGTCCTCGAGGTGCTCCCACAGGCGCGCTCGCCGCCGATTCTCGATCGGCAGCATGCGCACCACCGTGCGCGCGAGTGCGGGCCCGTCGCGCAGCACGAAGAACATCACGAACAGCATCAGCATGAAACTCACCAGGGTGCCGACCGCCCCCAGCACGACCGACCCGCCCGAGGCCACGATCTTCTCGAGCAGGCCGCGCGCCGCCTCCACGATCCAGCCCTGCATCTGCGCCAGGGTCACGCCGGTGTTCTGCCCGAGCCAGTCGAGCGGCGCCTGCAGCCACGGGGGCAGTTCGCGCTCGAGCGTCGCGCCGGCGCGCAGGCCCGGCAGGTAGGCGTTGAGCCGCTTCAGGAGCTGCGCCGACTGCGCGGCCACCGCCCCGGCGACCGAGGCAATCGGCAGCAGGAAAAGCAGCAGTGCGAGCAGCGTCGTGATCGCGCTGGCGAGGCGCGGACGATTGCCGAGCCGCCGCGTGAGCCGCGTGTTCCAGGGCGCGAGCATTCCGCCGAGCAGCGCGGCCCAGACCAGCGGCTGCCAGAGCGGCTCGACGATGCGCCACACGAGGTACCCCGTGACGGCGAGCATGAGCAGGGCCCCGACGCGCACGTAGAAGCGCCGCTCCGCAGCCTCCCCGGCCTGCGGGAGACCCGCCACGGGTTCGCTCGTATCGCCGTCCGGATCCGCCATTCAGCGCCCGCCCCTGATCTGCCGCAGAGCCTCCGCGGCGTGGCGCCGGCTCACCGGCAGCGTGTCGTCACGTTCCTTGAATCGCACGAGGTAGTGGCCGTCCTCGCTGCGCTCGACGCATTGCACGTGGCGGACCGCCACCAGCGAGTTGCGGTGGATGCGCACGAAGTCCGGGGCGAACTCCCCGGCCAGCGCGCGCAGCGATTCGTCGATCAGGTCGCTGCCGCCCCGGTGCACGACCGTGACGTACTTCTGGTCGGCCGAGAAGTACAGGACGTCGTCGACCGGGATGAGCCGCAGCTGCTCGCCGAGCCGTGCGCAGATCTGCGAGCGGCGGCGGCCGAGCTGCGACTGTTCCGCGAGGCGCAGCAGCTGCGGGCCCGCGATGCGGGCGGCGTGGCGCACGGCGCGCGCGAGCTTCTCGAGGCGCACGGGCTTCAGCAGGTAGCCGACGGCCTGGGTCTCGAATGCCTCGAGCGCGTACTCATCGTAGGCCGTCGTGAAGATCACCGCCGGGGGCTCGTCGAGCGCGTTCAGGTGGCGCGCGGCTTCGATGCCGTCCATGCCGGGCATGCGTATGTCGAGCAGGACGACGTCGGGTTGCAGCCGCGCGCAGAGCTCGAGCGCATCCCGCCCGTTCGCCGCCTCGCCCACCACCGCGACGTCCTGGATTCCGTCGAGGAGGCGTCGCAGCCGCTCCCTCGCCGGTGGCTCGTCGTCGACGATCAGCGTGCGCAGCTGCTGCTGGTTGGGTGGGCTGTCGGCCATGAGCAGGCCGGCATTGTCCCTGCCGCGCCTCGCGCTGTCACGACTCCCCGCCGTGTTCGGCGGCGGTGAGCACCAGCGGGAACCTGAGCCTCACCCGGTAGGCGTCCGCCGTTTCCTCGACCACGACGGACGACCGCCCGGGGAACGCCAGCTCCAGGCGCTGGCGGATGTTGTCGAGGGCCATGCGATTGCCGGACCGCACGGTCCGTGCCGTCTGCGACACGGGATTGCTGACCTCGATCGACACCTCGTCGTCGTCGGCCCGTCCTTCCACCCGCACCGTGCCACCCTCGGGCAGCGGCTCGATGCCATGGCCGATCGCGTTCTCGAGCAGCGGCTGCAGCAGCAGGCTCGGCACGAGCGCCCGCACCGGAAGGTCGCCGACCTGCCAGCGCACCTTGAGCCGGTCGCCGAGGCGCAGTTGCTCGATCCGCTGGTAGATGCGGGCGACCTCGAGCTCCTCTCGCAGGCTGATCTGGGCCCGCGCCTCGGTCAGGCTGACCCGGAACAGGTCGGCGAGGTCCTCGATGGCCTCCTCGGCGCGCGCCGCGTCGGAGCGTGTCAGCGCGGCGATCGTGTTCATGCTGTTGAAAAGAAAGTGCGGGCGGATGCGCGCCTGGAGGGCATGGATGCGCGCGCGTGCCTCGAGTTCGACGCTGCGGCGCCATTCGCTGGCGACGAAGAAGTAGCGCAGCGCAAGCGCGCCGACGATGGCGGCGATGAGCAGGTTGGGCAGCAGGAACGACCCATGGCCGTGCGGGAACAGGTTCGACGTGATGCCGAGCCGTGCGGCCCACATGTGCCCGAACCAGTAGACGACCTCCGAGACCACCGCCACGGTGCCGACCATCAGCCCGAGTGCGCCGAGCGAAGCCGCGCGGAGCGAGCGGCCCGCGAGCCACGGACGCGCCTTGCACAGCGCCGCGGCGCACAGCAGCCCGGTCCACAGCAGGTAGGCCGAGATGCGCGCGAGATCGGTCCAGAAGGCGCCGTGCACGGACTGGCGCGCGAGGGCGAGGACCAGCGCGAGCAGCGCCGCGATCAGCACGGTCGCGAGCACGGCGCGCGCCTCGCAGAAGTCGGGAAGATAGAACTCGCGCGCGTCGGCGGTCGCGGCCGGCGCGGGTGGCCGCGCGCTCATCGCTGGGGTGTATCCCCGGCCGGGCCGGTCGGTGCGGCGAACAGGGCGTCCTTGAGACGGAAGATCGTCGAGATGTCCTCGTCGCCATGTCCGGTTTCGACGAGGCGCCGGTAGAGCTCGAGCGTCGTCTCGATCACCGGCAATCGCACCCCGTGGCGTGCGGCCATCTCGTGGCAGATGCGCAGGTCCTTCTCGTGCAGGCGGACGCGAAACCCGGCCGGGTACTCCTCGCGCACCATGTTCGGGGCGCGGTGCACGAAGTACCAGCTCGATCCCGCGCCCTGGCCCAGGGTCGCGACGAGCTTGTCGAGTGGCAGCCGCTCCGCCTTCGCGAACGCCATCGCCTCCGCCACCGCCTGGATGATCCCGGCGCACATGATCTGGTTCGTTGCCTTGGCCGCCTGGCCAGCGCCGCTCGGCCCGAAATGGGTGACCGTCCGGCCCATGGCCTTCAGTACCGGCAGCGCGCGATTGAAGGCAGTGTCCGGTCCCCCCACCATGATCGCGAGCGTGCCGTCGCGCGCGCCTTCCACGCCGCCACTCACGGGCGCATCGAGGAAGTCGACGCCTCGTGGTGCGAGGCGGCGGGCGGCCTCGCGCGCCGTGTCGGCGCTGACGGTCGAGCAGTCGACGACGACGCTGCCGCGGCGCAGGGCCGGGGCCATCGCGTCCACGAGATCGAGGACGTCCGCGTCGGCCGAGACGCAGGTCACGATCACGTCGCAGCTGGCCGCGAGCGCGGCCGGATTCGCGGCGGGCTCGATCTGCAGTTCATCGGCGAGTTCGCGGGCGCGCGAGGCCGTCCGGTTCCAGATCGCGCGCAGCAGTCCCGCCGCGTGGAGATTGCGTGCCATGCCACGGCCCATGGCGCCGAGGCCCGCGAAGCCGGTCGCCGCAGCCACGTCAGAGTCCGCTGCAGGCCTCGTCCATGACCTTCCTGGCGTTGGCCTTCGCGACCTCGATTTCCTCGTCCGACAGGTAGCGACGATCGTTTTCGGTCGCGCCCGGCTCGTACATGCGCTGCGCGGTCTGGTAGGCCTCGTGGCGTGCGCGGGCCTCGGTGCAGCGCTTTGCACGGTCCTCGGCGGACAGCTCCCTGGCCTTCTGCGCATCCGTCGCCTTCGCCGTGGCCTGTCGCGATACCGCGTCGGATGCGGAATAGCGCTTCATGTCCTCCTCGTAGCGACGCTGCACTTCGAGGGTGTCCGTCGAGCGCGTATTGATGTTCATCTTCTCCGCCGGCAGGACCTCGGGCTTGTC
>JAGOXN010000394.1 GCA_018059685.1 Steroidobacteraceae bacterium
CCCGAGGCGACGCCGCTGGTCTCGGTCATCCCGAAGCCGATGCCCGACATCGACGGCCCGAGACCATCGAGCACCTCGTCGATCACCCGCTGCGGAAGTCCGGCGCCACCGAAGCCGACCCCGGCGAGCGTGCTGCGCATCGCCTTGAAGTCGAACGTCGGGTGTTCGAGTACCTGCATCACCATCGTCGGCGCGGCGTTGAACTGGGTCACGCGGTACTTCGCGATCATCTCGATCGCCTGGCCGGGATCCCAGCGGTGCATGAAGACGAGCTTGCGGCCGTTGGCGAGCGAGGTCAGCAGCTGCGCATGCAGCCCGCTCACGTGGAAGAGCGGCACCACCGTCAGCGTCGTCGGCATCAGTGCGCGACGCATGAGTTCCTCGACGACGCCCGGGGAAGACATCGCCGACTGCGCGGCGATGTAATCGACGTTCGTGATGGCCTGGCAGACCGCGAGGTGCGTCGTCAGCACCGCCTTGGGCTTCGCCGACGCTCCCGAGGTGAACAGCAGCAACGCCGGATCGTGGGGACCGACCCGCACCGGTGGCGGACCGTCGCGCACCGTCCGCGTGAGCTCGCGCCACGCATGTACGCCATCGGCGGACTCGGCCTCTCCGTCGCACAGCACGACCTCGGCGCCGAGCGACCGCCATTCCGAACCCAGCCGTTCCAGCCGGTCGGCGTCCAGCATCAGGACCTTGGGCCGCACGGTTGCGAACGCATCGAGCAGCTCGCGCTGCAGCCCGAAGCTGTTGACGGGCGCCACCACGCCGCCCGCCAATGCGATCGCCATGAAAGCCACCGCCCACTCCGGCCGGTTGCGCATCGCGATTGCGACGCGGTCCCCCGGCTTGACGCCGAGCCGTTCGACGAGGGCCCAGGCCAGCGCATCGGCCTCGGCGAACGCCCGGGCGTAGGTCCATGTCTCGTCCCGGTAGACGATGAACGGCTTGTCGCCGTGCACACGGGCCGCATTGATGAGTTCGGGCAGCGTCGCCTTCGCATGACGGTACGCAAAGAGCTTCCGTCCGTCGACCTCGACCTCGGTCAGCTCGAATGGCGCACCGGGGGCGGTCAGCTTGTCGCGCAGGTCCTTCAGCGTACGGGTAATGGCATCCATCGAAATCCCCCTGGGTAAATTCCGGCCGGCCGTCAGAAACCCCGCAATCGCGCGTAACGGTCGCGGTGACAGGCGCCGTCGCCGAAGGTCTGTTGTAACACGCGAGCGCGCTTGAGAAAAAGCCCGATGTCGAAGGCGTCGGTGATGCCTACGCCGCCGTGCATCTGCACGGCCTCGTTGAGCGCCCTCTCGCCCAGGTCCGAGGCACGCGCCTTGGCGAGGCTCGCGAGTTCCGCCGCCCCACCCTCCCCGGCATCCGCGGCCTCGAGCGCCGCGGCGAGACAGCTGCGCAGCAGCTCGATTTCGACGTACAGCCGGGCTGCGCGGTGCTGCAGCGCCTGGAACGAACCGATAACCACATCGAACTGCACTCGTTCCTTGAGGTAGGCCACGGTGCGCTCGAACGCCTCGCTCACGACGCCGAGCAACTCTGCAGCGACACACATGCGCGCACGGTCGAGCACGCGGTCCAGCACGACGAACGCCTGATCGGGCGCGCCGATCAGTGCGTCCTCGTCGACCCGGACGCGGGAGAGGCGGACGCTCGCGGCGTTGCGGCTGTCCACCATCCAGCGACGCTCGACCTGCACGCCCGGAGCCGCCGGGTCCACCAGGAACATGCTGAGTCCCGTGGGCTGCCCCGGAACACCCGAACTGCGCGCCACGACGATCAGCCGGTGGGCGACGTGGCCATCCAGCACGAACTGCTTGTCCCCGTCGAGCCACCAGTGATCCGACTCGCGCCAGGCCCGCAGCGCCACCCGCGTCGGATCGTGGCGCGGCTCTTCCTCGAGTGCGAGGGCGAGCAGCGCCTCGCCCGCCGCAATCTTCGGCAGCCAGTGGTCGCGCTGCGCCTCGCTGCCTGCCTCCGAGAGCAGGCCCCCGCCCAGGACGACCGTGGACAGGAGCGGTGTCGCGGCCAGGGTGCGACCGATCTGCTCGAAGACCGCGCCGAGGCCCTTGTAGCCGATCCCGAGTCCGCCATGCGCCTCGGGCAGCACGGCGGCCGGCCAGCCGAGTCCGGCGATCTCACGCCAGACCTCCGGATCGTAGCCACGTTCGTCGCGGCGATCACGCAGTGCGCGCAGCGCCGCGACCGGGGACCGCGTCGCCAGGAACTCGTGCGCACTGTCGCGCAACATGCGCTGCTCGTCGTTCAGGAGGAGCGACATCGCAACCTCACGCGGGCAGCCCGAGCACGCGCCGGGCGATGATGTTGAGCTGGATCTCCGAGGCGCCGCCGGCAATCGTATAGGTCTTCGTGAAGAGCCACAGCCGGCACACGGCGCGCTCGTCCGCGCCGACACCTTCGTCCTCCATGCTCAGGCCGCGCTGCCCCATGATCTGCTGCAGCAGTTCGTACTTGGCGGACTCCTGCTCCGTCTGTACGAGCTTCATGATCGCGCCGAGCCCCTTGACGTCCTCGCGGGCCCGGGTCGACTCGTGCAGGCGGCGGACGGAGAGCGCGAACGCGTGCTGGTCCATGAGCGCCGCAGCCAGCCGGTCCCGCCACACCGCACCCGCCCCGGCCAGGTAGGGTCGCGCGACGGTCAGCGCGTCGAGCGACGGAGCGCCGCCTTCGGCGAATGTCGACATGGCCGCGCGCTCGTGCTCGAGCAGGCGCTTGGCGACGTCCCAGCCCCGGTCGACGCCACCGATGACGTTTCTCGCCGGCACCCGCACGCCGTCGAAGAACACCTCGCAGAACTCGGACCTGCCGCTGATCAGCACGATCGGGCGCACCGTGACGCCCGGCGCTTTCATGTCGAGCAGGATGAAACTGATGCCCTGCTGCTTCTTCGCCTGTGGGTCGGTCCGCACGAGGGCGTACATC
>JAGOXN010000395.1 GCA_018059685.1 Steroidobacteraceae bacterium
ACTGCGTCAAAGCCGGGATCGAGGTGCACCCCGAGATCATGGTGCCGCAGGTGTGCACCGCGCAGGAGCTGAACCTCGTGCGCGAGTACATGACGGCCGTGCAGAACCAGGTCGAGGTCACCTACGGCGTCAAGGTGCCGTGCAGGTTCGGCACGATGGTCGAGGTGGTGCGCGCCTGCATGCGCGCCGAGAACCTCGCCGAGGTGGCGGAGTTCTTCTCCTTCGGCACGAACGACCTGACGCAGGCCACGTTCTCGTTCTCGCGCGAGGACGCCGAGAACAAGTTCCTGCCGATGTACAACGAGCGTGGCATCCTCCAGGACAACCCGTTCGAGGTACTCGACGTCAAGGGCGTGGGCCGGCTGATGGCGCTCGCCGTGGAGTGGGGTCGGTCGAGCCGGCCGGGCCTCAAGGTCGGCATCTGCGGTGAGCACGGCGGGCACCCGGCCTCGATCCGCTTCTGCGACTCGATCGGCCTCGACTACGTCTCCTGTTCCGCCCCGCGCGTGCCGATCGCACGGCTCGCCGCGGCGCACGCCGCGATTGCCGGCGCAGGCGCCGTGGACAAGGCGGCTTGAAGCCTCAGCTTCTGCGCCCTGCGCGGCCTGCGGACGTGTTTCAGACGAGCGCCGGCGAGACCGCGATCAGGAGCTGCGCCGCGTAGTACAGCGGCAGGCCCCACGCCCGGTTCACGAACTCGTGCCGGACGAATCGATCGCGCGCCACCGAAACATCCGACGCGGTGAACGCGAGTGCGCCGACCGCAACCGCCCGTGGCCCGCCAGCGGCCGTGACGCCGCAGGCGAGCGTCGCCATGATCGAGATCACGACGAGATAGGCCCGCACTGGCCACACCATGTCCGGTGGCAGTGACCGCCCGAGCCAGCGCAGTACGGCCCAGACCACAACGCCGAGCAGCAGGCCGCCCGCCACGAGGCCCGCGGGCGCAAGCGGTTGCGTCAGGAACGCGGCCGCGTAGGCGACGTGCCCGAGCAGGAAGGCGAAGATCCCGGCGCGGAAGACTCCTGGCCTGTCGCGCGGGATCAGCAGCACGTCACCGGCGAAGCACAATGCCAGCCCGAGCAGGACGAGGCGCCCGTAGGTATCGTCGAGCGCTCCGGCGAGGAGACCGGCCCAGAGAAAGGCCGCGGACGCGACCGGCTTGGTGAACCACAACCCGCGCTGCGAGCCGCGATATTCGGCCACGAGCAGCGCCACGACGGCCACGGCGCACAGCGCGAACGGACCGGCGTAGCCCGGCCCGCTCACCCAGGCGCCGCCCGCTCGAACGGGACGTATTCCGGCGACCACATGTGCCGCCGGACATCGTCCACGAGTTCCACTGGCGGCGGGGCGGTCACCGGGGCGCCCCGCGCGGCCGCGATCACCGCCGCGGCGGCCACGGCCGAGATCTCGCGCAATCGCGTCACGGACGGGAACAGCATGCCTTTCGCGAGTTCCGCATCGGTGAGCTGCCCGGCGATCGTGAATGCGGCCGCGGTCATCATTTCGTCCGTGACCTGCGGGAACCCGCCGAGCAGCGTGCCGAGCCCGACGCCCGGGAACACGAGCACATTGTTGCCCTGCCCGACGTGATACGTACGACCACCGAGCGACACTGGCGCAAACGGACTGCCGGTGGCGACGAGCGCCCGCCCGTCCGTCCAGCGCAGCACGTCGGCCGGGACGGCCTCGCTCAGGTCGGACGGATTCGAGAACGGCAGCACGACCGGCCGCTCGCAGCCACGCGCCATGTCGCGGATGATCGCCTCGGTGAAGCAGCCGGGCTGGCCGGACGTGCCGATGAGCACGGTCGGCCGGAATGCGCACACCAGGTCGCCCAGACGTCGCCCGCCACGGGTCGTTACGCCATGGCGCTCCGCGAGTTCCACCGGCCACGCGAGTTCGCGCTTGTAGGCATCACGCAGTTCCGGTCCCGCCACGAGCAGCCCGCTGCTGTCGAGCGCCGCAACTCGCTCGAGGCATTGCACCTCCGTCAGTCCCTCCAGGCGCATCGCCGCCTTCAGCTGACGCACGATGCCGAGACCGGCGGCGCCGGCCCCGTGCACCACGATGCGCTGGTCGGCGAGCCGCAGCCCGGTCACGCGCCGGGATGCCAGGACGCCCGCCAGCGCCACAGCCCCGGTGCCCTGGATGTCGTCATTGAAGGACGGGACCCGCGCGCGATGCCGGTCCAGCACCCTGAGCGCGATGTCCTTGCGCAGGTCCTCCCACTGCAGGAGCGTGCCGGGCAGCTCACTCGCCACGGCCTCGACGAACTCGTCGATGAATGAGTCGTACGCAGCGCCACGCAGGCGCGGCTCGCGCCAGCCCACGTACATGTCATCCCGGAGCAGCTGCTCGTTGTCGGTGCCGACGTCGAGGCTGATCGGCATGGCCGCGGCCGGCGGGATCCCGGCGGCCACCGTGTACAGCGAGAGCTTGCCGATGCAGATGGCCATGCCGCCCGCACCCTGGTCACCGATGCCGAGGATGGACTCGTTGTCGGTGGCAACGATGAGCCGCACCGGCGAACCGTCAACCGCGTCGCGCAGCACCTGCTTCATGCGTCCACGGAATTCCGGCGTGATCCAGATGCCCCGCGAACGGCGGTAGACCTGGCTGAAGTTGCGCGTCGCCTCGGCAACGGTGGGCGTATAGATGACCGGCAGGAACCGCTCCAGGTCGCTCATCAGCACGCGGTAGTACAGCGTCTCGTTGCGGTCCTGGAGGGCCGACAGCTTCAGGTACTGGTCGAAGGCCGCGGGTGCACGGTTGAGCGAGGCCAGGAGGCGCCGCACCTGCATCTCCATCGTGATCTGGCGGGCGGGCAGCAGGCCGTGCAGGCTGAAGCGCTCGCGTTCCTCGGCCGGGAAGGCCGTGCCCTTGTTCAGGAGCGGATCACGGATGAGCTCGCGTCCAACCTTGCCCACCCGTA